>CALFKA010000001.1 GCA_937880545.1 uncultured Clostridia bacterium
GTTTTTATGAATGAAGATATACTTGATCAGACAAGGCAACGCCTGAAACTCTTTTACGATAGTGGCAAGACGAAAAAGTGGGACTATCGTCTGCGCCAGCTCCGCGCCCTAGAAAAAGCGCTGATGGCGGGCAAAGATGATCTCTATGCCGCTATAAAGTCGGACTTGAATAAGTCGAAGTATGAAGCTTCCATGACGGAGCTTGGGCTGATTTTTGCCGAACTCCATGAGACGAAGAAAAAACTGAAAAGGTGGATGACGCCAAGGAGAACCGGCATCTCACTGGCACAGTTCCCCGGAAAGGCAATGATCTACCCGGAACCCTATGGGGTTGTCCTCATTATGTCTCCGTGGAACTATCCTCTGATGTTGACACTCTCGCCACTGATCGGAGCGATTGCAGCTGGTAACTGTGCTGTCGTCAAACCATCCGCCTACACACCGGAAACCTCGCGTGTCCTGAAGGAACTCCTAGAAGCAGCTCTACCCGACACAGTGGCAGTAGTGGAGGGATCACGAGAGGAAAACAAGGCACTTCTTGGCATGCCGTTTGACTACATTCTGTTCACCGGTTCGGGAGAGGTAGGCAAGGACGTCATGCGTGCGGCAGCCGATCATCTCACGCCTGTGACATTGGAACTCGGTGGGAAATCACCGACTATTGTCGATCGAAGCGCCAATATCAAAAAGACAGCACGCAGGATTCTCTTTGGAAAACTCCTCAACTCAGGGCAGACCTGCATCGCTCCCGACTACATCTGGGTCCATGAAAAGAAAAAAGATCAACTGGTGAAAGCGCTGATCCGAGAAGTGGAGAAAATGTTAAAAGGTGACTTCCAGGCACAGTGGTCTCGCATCATCAATGAGAAGCATCTTGCCAGGCTACATGGCTACTTAGAAGACCAGGACATTTTGTGGCAGAGAGAAGTAGAAGAGGGGAAAGGTCACCTCTCATTCACCCTTGTCAATGAGCCCGACTGGGAAAGCCCTCTTATGAAAGAAGAGATTTTTGGGCCGATCCTGCCCATCCTCAGTTATTCCAATTTGGATGAAGTCATCGAAAAACAGAAGACCCTGCCAAAGCCTTTGGCCCTCTATGTCTTTTCCAAAAGCAAAAAAACTCAGCAGCGACTGCTTACGGAACTTTCCTTCGGAGGCGGTTGTATCAACGATACAGTGATTCACATCAGCTCCTCCCATCTTCCTTTTGGTGGAGTGGGTGCAAGCGGAATGGGGCGTTACCACGGCAAAGAGAGCTTTGATACCTTCACACATTACAAGGGCGTTCTTCATAAAGGCTGGATGCTGGACTATGCGATGCGCTACATGCCCTATAAGAAACCTGAGAGAGAGCTCTGGAAGAGACTCCTTCGCTAAAACGACCTGCCTTCGGGCAGGTTTTTTTCTTGACAGCCATTGTCTGTAAATAT
>CALFKA010000002.1 GCA_937880545.1 uncultured Clostridia bacterium
GAGATCGTGATGTGACTGGAGTTCAGACGTGTGCTCTTCCGATCTGGAAATCTTTCGGGAGGCATGCCCATAAAGCACCAATAGGCACTTAGGCAAAGTTGTAGTTCTTTGCTCGTAAAGAACTCATTGAGGACATCCTCGCTGCTTCTCACCGCATACTTCTGGAGCGTTGGATAGAGTCTGGGAAAGCCAATCTTCATGATGAGCTTTTTTAGCTCGCTCGGCTCCGCATCACTCTGTCCGCTTTTTGCGAGAAACTCGCCCAGTTCCTCATTAAACTTCCAGACGAGATCAAAGTACTCACGGATCTTTGCGCTCTCTTGCGGAAATTCTCTCTGCAGAAGTGCACAAGCTTCTTCTTTATCACTGGGCAGAGCAATCCCTCTTCCATCAGGAAGGTTGATCTTGTAGAGGCTTTCAATGGGAATCCACTCGATCCGATCCTCCACCTCCCACTCGCGAAGAAGCTGTCTCACAGGACCGGGATTCTCCGCTGTGTTCATAGAGTTCAGCTGGTGAAGCGCCACTTCAAATTCAAAGCGGCCGCGGCGGAAAGATGTTCCACATCCTCCGGGGATATTATGTTTTTCAAAGACCGCCACCTTTTTTCCTGCCTGGGAAAGCGTGACGGCACTGGCCAGTCCTCCGTTTCCGGCTCCGATGACAATGTAGTCATAGTGATTCATAGACACCTCATTTCTATTGGAAATAAACGAAGATACAGTAAGCGAGAAGCAGGAGATTGATCAGCATCAAGACGAGCTGAATAGCATTCCCCTTCACCCGTTCAATGAAGCGGGTGAGCCCTTTATGGCGCAGTTCTTTCTCCAGTTCCTCTTTACACGCAATCTGAATAATGCCGCCTGCTGTCAAAGAATTGGCGCGCATGACCAACCAGTAACCAGGATCCCAGAAGAGAAGACTGCTGATAATGGGGCTCGAGAGGATTGCCACGTGATGATAGCCGATAGAAGGAGAGAACTCTCCAATGACAAAGAGCCAGTTCCAAATCGTGTAGGCGATGATCCAGGCGATGCTCGCCCCCATCTTCGCTGATTTTAAAAGGAACAGTTTATTGCCACCACTTGTAACATAGGTGCGATAGATCCCACTTAAAGGACCGGTAACATTTGAGGTCCACACCGCCCCTAACACGAGAACGCTTGCTGCCAGGGCAAGACCTGTCACGAAGTTGAAGTACATCTTGTTTTTAAGTAAGTCGGTAAATGTTGCTTCCAGTATGTTGATGATTAAGAAAATGAGAACGATGCGGATATACCACTCGCTGCTCATCAGCCCAAAAAGCACCAAGACGATCAGGGCTCTCATGACGACAAGAGTGCTGAGTTTGAGTTTTTCAAACATGACCATCTTTTTGGTCGTGAGGATGTAGATCGGCAGAAAGACATGTAGTGGGACGTTGACCCAGAGCGGAAAGAAAGCAGCAAGAATGGACAAGACAGTAATGATGAGAAAAAGTGCGAGAAAACCTGTGAACTGACCACGCGTGAAAAGACGACTTATCAAGCGCTGCATGAAGACCTCCTTTCGTGGTTAAACCACCTTGATAAGAGTATAACACTCTCTCATCCAAATTACTTGGTTTGGCTATGCTACAATTTTATACGTTTGTATAGTTTTTTAATTCCGTCTGATATGGGCTTGGCTTAACCATCTACCACGGGTTATAATACAGGTAAGGAGGGACAATGAAATTTCAGGAAATCGTGTCTCCATCGCTCAAAGATCTCTTTGTGCGTCAGATTGAGACCATGATTCTGCAGGGTTCCCTGCAGGCAGGAGAAAAACTCCCCAACGAAAGGGAGCTGGCAAAGCAGATGAAGGTCTCTCGCTCCATCATCAATAACGGTATGCAGGAACTGGCGGACAAAGCTTTCATCCGTATTGTCCCCCGCCAAGGGGCTTACGTGGAAGACTATATCCGAAACGGCAATATCAACACGCTGGTAGCACTCGTGCGAAATAAAGGAGTCAATTTCGATCCGCGACTCCTCCACTCTTTTATCGAGTTTCGCAGAGACCTTGAGACCACCTGTGCCAAATCTGCTGCAGAAAACAGAACACCGGCACAATTAACAGAACTGAAAGAAAAAGTGCTGGTATTGAAAGAAGCAGTGCAAACAGAGCAGTTTCTCGATGAGAGCATTGCGATTCACAAACTCATCTTCCTCGCTACGGGAAATCTCGTCTATCCCCTCATTTACAATGCTTTCAACGAACCCCTGTATGTCGTCACCGATCAGCTGCTGAAATTAGTCGAGCACTCCATGATTGTCGAGAATCTTTCCCGGATTATCGAGGCGATTGAGCAAAGCGATGCTGAGGCTGCACATACTCTTATGCAGCACCACGTTGATATCTGCGCCGACATTCTCACCGAGTACTATGAAAGCCTCAATGGACTTAGAGGATAAAGCGAACAATGACATTCTATTCACTGTGCAGCTGCTGTGTTCTGATGTATGATCATAAGTGAAACCTTTTGATACTGCTTCCCCATAAATCTAGGAGCAGAGGGAGACCAAATGAAACCCAATCCAGTCAAAAATGTAATGCTGAACCGCACTTTCGATATTCTCGATGAAATGAGCAAAGCCTACGGGACGGTCGGGATCAGCGAGTTGTCCGAGTCTCTGGGAATCTCCAAAGCAACGATCTTCCGCATCTTGCAGACACTTCTCGAGCGCGGAGTGGTCATGCAGGATGACCAGGAGCGCTACTCCTTGGGATATACACTTGTTCAGTATGCTTCCCATGTGAAATTGCAGCAAAACATCAGCTCACTTGCTGAACCACACATGAAAAAACTCTCAAAAGAGACGGGTGAGACAATCAACCTAGGGATGTTGCATGACGATGTTTTGCTACACATTTTAAGCGTCCCAGGAGAAGAAAATATTTGGATGAAGCGCTTAGTGCCTGTCAGCGATTTGTACTGTTCCAGCGGTGGCAAGCTTTTTCTCGCTGAGCAAAATGAAGATTTTTTATATGATTACTTCTCAAAGCCCAGAAGGAAAAGGACAATTCATACTATCACGACCCTTGAAGAGTTCCTGCCTCAACTGGAGAAGATTCGTTTACTAGGTCACGCCCATGACAACGAGGAATATGAGTACGGTCTGAGTTGCTGCGCCTATCCTATTCGCAGTGCTTCCGGAAAACTCCAAGCTTCCCTCTCCATGTCGGGACCTCAAAGCCGCATCGCATTTAAGGGCGAAGAGTCTCTCTGGCAGAAACTCAAAGAAACGGCTGAGGTCATCGAGAAAGAGTACCAGAAGCTCGAATCAAAGATCTAATCATACAAAGCAAGGATCCACTGATGAATCCTTGCTTTTTTGGTTCTCAAAATGTATTTTTTTGATCGTCTGGTTACTCTTTTGGAAGCCAATGATCAGGATGGCAAAACCAGTAACCGGGAAGAGTGCCAAGATAGTTCCTTAGCTGAAAATGATCGCCAGATCTTTCCCTCTCAAAAGAGAATCTCGCGAAATAATGCGTCTCACCTCTGATCATGTGGAAGGATGGTAGATTTTTCTCTCTCCTTGAGACCAATATCAGCACCAATCTATTAAAATAACATCTATTTTTTGCAGGTCCCCTCAGCGGAAGATATCCATCTTTTCGATGCGATCGAACGCCTCGTTGATTTTATCAACGCCGACTGTGACAGCAATACGTACATAGCCTTCTCCGTTGTCCCCGAAAGCATTTCCCGGGAGCACGAGCACATGCGCTTCTTTCAGGATGCGATCAGCCACTTCTTCGGAGCTGAGTCCTGTAGCTTTAATATTCGGGAAGAGATAAAATGTTCCTTTGGGTTCCGGCACACTCATATTTTTG
>CALFKA010000003.1 GCA_937880545.1 uncultured Clostridia bacterium
CCCTACACGACGCTCTTCCGATCTTAACGTCTTTATAACCTTGAGCGACTTCATGAGAAGCAAGGCCTGTCCCGCAGCGGCTGCAATAGGGAAGGATCTTGTATCCTTTGTACATATATCCCTGGTCATGGAACTGTTTGAGGATCCACCAGCCACTCTCAATGTACTTATCTTCCAGCGTGATATATGGATCATCCATGTCCAGGAGATAGGCCATGCGCTCGGAGAGTTCTCTCCAGGCAGACTCATATTCAAAGACTGATTCGCGGCACAGTTTATTGAAAGCTTCTATACCATAGTCTTCGATCTGTTGTTTATGGGTAAAGCCGAGCTTCTTCTCAACCTCAATCTCCACGGGAAGTCCATGCGTATCCCATCCACCCTTTCGGGGAACAAGATATCCTTTGAGACTCCAGTAGCGGCAGATGGAGTCTTTGAGGTTACGAGAGACCACGTGGTGCAGACCCGGCATGCCGTTGGCTGTCGGAGGTCCTTCATAGAAAATGAAGCGGGGCTGATCTTTTCTTACTTCGAGCGTCAGGTTGAGCAGGTCGATGTCCTGCCAATATAGACGTTGTGCGTGTTCGGCATCCTTTACGGATGAACTGATTAAGGGTTGATACATCAATGTTTTTCCTCCTGGTAAAATAAAAGGCCCGGCATAGGGGCGCATATACGCGGTACCACCCTATTTGCCTGAGGCCACTTTCCCTGTTAACGCTGGGTGAGCGTCGGTTGCCCGAAAAACATGCAGTGATAATGAACAAGAGCTTCTGTTGCCTTTCACCCGGCGCGGCAACTCTCTGCAAAAAGGAATCTTGTCATCGTGTCTGCAAGTAGATTTAAAACATGGACTGTCTGACGACATACTCCAATATCTCGATAATTAGATAGGAACCGAGAACGGAGAAGTCCATCATAGTTCTGCCCATCAAAGGAGCCAACAGGCTCCTCACAGGACCCACAATGGGCTCTGTGATTCTGATTAGCAGCTGGTATATGGGGCTGCCCGGATTTCTTATGAAAATCCAGGAGCCAATCGCTCTTGCGACGATAAGCCACTGGAGAATATTGAGAAGCTGGAGCAGGTATTTTCCAATTTGGATCATAGGATGCCCGGGAGCTCTTCCTTGACGATGGGGGCTCGCTGAACATTACTGTGGACATCGACACCATGTGGCACGATGATGTAAATAGCATTGGCGATCTTACTGATGTCCGCGTCGAGGGCATAGGCCGCTCCTTCGCAGATATTGATGATCTTGGCGCTGACGTAGTCTTCTGTCTCTTCAAAGTTGAGGATAACAGGCCGGCCGAGTTTGATATCATCGATGATTGAAGTGCTCTCGCGGTGATCGACCGGTGCATATTTGCAGATGATCATCTTGGCCTCACTCATAGGGGGCTCCGGTGTGTAAGAACGCGACTGCGTCTGTGTATTGTATGATCTTTCTCTTTCGGGTCGGCTCTCCGAATAACTGCGAGCAGGCTGACGCCTTTCTCTGCGCTCCGACGGTGCATACTCTGCTTCGGGTTGGGCTCTTCTCTCGCCCCTTACTTCGCTTCTGGGCTCATCAACGGCTTCGTTTTCTTCTTCAAGACCGAAGAAAAACTTCACCTTGTCGCCAAAACTGTTCATCCTGCCTCCTATTCAAAAATCCGACTTCCAATTCGGATCATATTGCTTCCTGCTTCCAGGGCTATTTTATAGTCATCACTCATACCCATGGACAAGATGCTTATTCGGGAATTATTATATCGACTTTTCCGGTAGTAGTCAAAAATTAATTTCGCCTGCGAGAAAAGCTCATAAAGCTCCTTCTCCCCAGAGCCAAACGGTGCCATCATCATAAAACCACGTATATCGAGAGATTTAAAAGATTCCATCTCCCGCATGGCCTCTTTTATATCCTCTTCATAGAAGCCGAATTTATTGGCTTCTCTGGCCAAATTAATCTGTACCAACACTTCTTGTTTCTTTTCAAAACGCTCTGCTTGCCGGTCAATTTCAGCTGCCAGCCGAAGGGAGTCAAGCGAGTGAATGAGATGGGCAATCGGGACGACTTGGCGCACTTTATTCCTCTGAAGATGCCCAATAAAGTGGATACGCATGTCTTCTGGAAGGTCAGGGTACTTTTCCAAAAGCTCCTGAACTCTGTTTTCTCCCATATCCTGTATCCCGTAGTGACGCAGTTCCTTAATCATCTGTACCGAGCGTCCTTTGGTGACCGCTACGAGAGTGGTTTTTTCTCCCGTACGCTCCTCAATCAGATCCATTTCCCTTCGAATCGTATCGATTTGCTCTTTCACCGGCCTACCTCCTTGATCTCATCATACAGACTTACGGTTTCTGTCGGCTCCGTATCGTCTCCCACATAGTAATAGTCACTGTATATCACGGCTTCCTCCCCACTGACACCTTTAATGCGTATGGGGACAAAGACAAAGTCATTTTCCGATTTCATCACATAGACGCCCTGTCCGCCATCTTCGGCGACGATGCTGCTGGTCTTGATGACCAAGCCTCGAAATCGTTTGGGGATCACTCGCAATTTTATCTTGCGTATATCTTGATCCCCTTCAAACGTCTCCATAAAGCGCAGGATCACGCCATTTTGCTCATCCGTTTCAAATACCGCTTCTACAACAGGTCGCAGAGCTACATCGTCGACCACGGCATCGATGCGCTCTCCCTCAAGACCTCGAAACGCTTCAAACTTCTCGCCTTCAAGGATGAGGGCGACATAACTTGCCCGATTGTCAATGATGCGGAAAAGTCCCTCTCCCCCTGCAACTTCAGTTTTGATCACCCCTTCTTCCAGCTCGCCTAGTTTTGCGTACTGCAAGATCATGCGGTTCTCATAAGTAAACAGCGCATCAGATGGCGAAATGCGAAGACCCACGACTCCGGCTTGTGGCGCTCGGATCTCATAGAGACCGTTGACCGTGGAGCCGACGATCGTGGTCGGTTGCAGGGTAAGCTGGGGGGTATCGTAAGAGTTCTCGATGACATAGAGGTGATCGAGGTTCTTCTGCACGGCGTCGAGCTCTTCAAATTTGCTCTCCCGCACCAAATAGGACAACTCATCCTCCAGAGATCGGATGCGGGCTTTGAGCGCCGGCAGATCAATCAATAGAGTCGTCAACTGATTATGATATTTTGAAACGGGCGCCTCTCGGGCGGTTACTCCCGTGTTGATGCGCACAATCGGAGTTCCCTTGGCAACGCGCGTATTGTCATCGACGAGGAATTCTACACTTCCTCCCCGATTGGAAGCTACGACGATTTCGCGGCGCAATAAAACACCCTCTACATCATAAGCCACCTCGATCGATCCGAGCTGCGCAGGATAAGTAGAGGCGGAGCCGGAGAATATTCCGGTGATATTAACCAACACGATGACCATGAATACGGCCAGCGCCAATAAAAAGATGCGCGTTAAAAATCTACGTTTCATTCTTGTGTTTCTTCCTTCATCTCTCGCCGCATGAGCTGCTCTACGGTCTCCTTCACGCTACTCCTGCCTTCGAGAATATCGCTAAGTACCTGGCAGATAGGCATATCGATCTCCAAGGCCTCGGCGAGCGCCAGTGTGCTCTCAAGAGTCGGGACACTCTCAACGACCATCCCAATGCGTTCTATCGCCTCGGCGGGAGGAATGCCTCTGCCGATCAATTCGCCGCATCCTCTGTTTCTGGAGTGCTGGGAGGTACAGGTGACGATCAGGTCTCCCATGCCGCTTAGCCCGAGAAAAGTCGGGAGTTTTGCCCCCAGCGCAAGGCCGAGCCGGAGGATCTCTGCCATCCCTCTTGTCATCAGTGCCGCTTTAGTGTTGTCTCCGTAGCCATAGCCATCGGAGATACCCACCGCAAGCGCAATCACGTTTTTCAGCGCGCCACCAAGTTCGACTCCAAAGAGATCTTCTGATGTATAGATCCGTAGGACCTCATTACTGAGACTCTCCTGCACTATTTTGGAAATTTCGGGATCTTTTGAAGCGACGACAACGGTCGTCGGGAGATCTGCCGCTACCTCTTCCGCATGTGAAGGTCCACTCAGAGCGGCGTATTTGAGCCCCGGCAGGAACTCTTCATATACTTCGTTCATAAGCTTATGTGTGCCCATCTCGATGCCCTTACTCAGGCTGACGATGATCTTTCCCTCAAGCAGTGGTGCATGCCCTTTGAGAAAGGCGCGTACGGCTTGTGCGCCGATCGCCATGGTGACGATCTGTGCATCCCGGAGCGCTTCTTCTGCATTATCGGAAAGTACGATGTTTTCAGGAAGCACGATGCCAGGCAAGTAATGTGCGTTGATACGTGTATTCTGTATTTCTTTTAAAAGTTTTGTCCTTCTGACATAGAGCGTCACATCGTGGCCGATGAGAGCGGCGTGGCGCGCCATGGCGCTACCCCAACTCCCTGAACCTATGATGGTGATCTTCATTACGCCTCCCTCTCTTTCAGGACAAACTGCATAGGCGTTCCTTCAAAGTCAAAGCTCTCACGAATCCGGTTTTCCAAGTAGCGCTGATAAGAGAAGTGCATGAGTTTTTGTGAATTGACAAACAGCACAAAAGTAGGCGGACCTACGCTCGACTGTGTAATGTAATAGATCTTCAAACGTCTTCCCTTATCTACGGGAAGTTCATGCATGAGCACGGCTTCCTGGAGAAGATCATTTAGAACACCTGTAGGTATGCGGCGCATTCGGTTTTCCTGTATACGGTCAATCATTGGAAGGAGTCGGTGAATCCGCTCTTTTTTGATGACCGAAATCATTTCCACGGAGGCGTATTTTAAGAAGGGGAATTCCCGGCGGAAATCAGCCTTCCATATATTATAGGTTTTGTGATCTTTTTCAATCAGATCCCATTTATTGACAAGAACCAGAATTCCTTTACCGGCATCATGGGCATGTCCGATAATTTTCTTATCTTGCTCGGTAAACCCTTCTTGGGCGTCGACGACCAAAATGGCGATGTCCGCTCGATCGATCGCATAGAAGCTGCGCAGCACAGCATAGTGCTCAATCGCCCCTTCAAGCTGCTTTTTTCTTCGGATTCCGGCGGTGTCAATGAACTTATAGACCTTTCCCTTTGCTTTTAGGGTGGTGTCGATGGCCTCGCGGGTGGTTCCTGCGATCGGAGAAACGATCAATCGCTCTTCTCCTAAGAGAAGGTTAATGAGAGAACTCTTTCCGACATTGGGTTTTCCAACGACAGCGACACTGATGCTCTCCTCTTCTTCGATCTCCAGACTCTGCGGCGGAAAATGCGAGATGATTTCATCGAGGAGATCCCCTAAATTTAGCGCATTGACAGAGCTGATGCCGATGGGGTTAAATCCCAGAGCATAGAAGTCATAGATATGCTGCTCCTGAGAGAGCGAATCAATCTGATTGACGACGAGAACGATCGGCTTTTTACTGATGCGAAGGAGCATCGCAACTTCCTGATCCACCGGACTTACGCCCTCTCGACCATTGACCATAAAGAGGATGACATCGGCGAGATCCGCCGCAATCATCGCCTGCTCGCGGATGCGTGTCTGAAAATGGTCCTGACTCTGTGGATCAAGGCCTCCAGTATCGATCAGAGTAAATTCTCTTCCAAGCCAATGAGCATCGGCATATACCCGGTCGCGCGTGACGCCGGGGGTTTCTTGTTCGATGGAGATCCTGTCTCCCACCACTTTATTAAAAAATGTACTCTTTCCCACATTGGGACGCCCGACTATGGCGACAACGGGTTTAGACATCTCTTCTCCTTTAACAGCTCCAGCAGCGAAGACGCGTGTGGTTCAACGACTCGGACCTTTGGATAGACTCTTTCAAAGTCTTCTGCCCGTCTTTCATCCAGTGTCAGTCCGTCTATATTATACATGGCAAGACTTAAGATGAGTGTGCTTCTTTCATCTGCAGGCACCTGCGCCGTGATGTCTTTGTAACTGAGAAGCGCACTGACATTGACGCCGCCACCGAGGAGCCGATTCTTTACAGGAACTATCTGCAGCCTCACCTGGCTGCGCGCCTCGATTTCGCGAGCCAATTCCATAAATACCTGCGCTATGGCCGTGCCCACCGGAACAGTATACTCTCCACAGGCGTCTGAGGGAAACTCCGGTAGAAGTTCTCTCATCTCATGGACAAAGCGACGAACCATCCCGATGCCGTCTTCATAATGTTCATATCCTTCGTAGTGATCGTGCCCGGGAATCTCTCTTCCCGCTAGGAGATAAAACTCATCAGCAAGAAATACAAACGATGTCCCTCTCTCGCAAAGATACTTTCTCTGAAGGGGCTCAAGCAGGGTAATCGCTTCAAGGGCATCCTCGGATGTCAGCGGTGCTATATCTGTCAGTCCTTCTCGGTGGGCGCTTAACCCCACAGGGACGACCGCCACCGAGAGAAAGTTCTCGCCGAGAGCATAGAGTCCTTCTACTGTGCGCAGTAGATCTTCTCCATCATTATACCCGGGTACCAGCACGATCTGGCCATTTAAAGAAACACCTGACTCGACGAGAAATGTCAGCTGGTCGAGAATCGACGCACTTCGCGGATTCTTCATCAGTCGAAGTCGCACCTCAGGGTCAAGCGAGTGAACCGAGACATTGATCGGGTGGATTCCATACTCCACAATCCTCTCTAATTGTCCCTGGCTAAGGTTTGTGAGCGTCACAAAATTCCCCTGCAAAAAGGAGAGGCGCGAATCATCATCTTTAAAATAAAGGGGCGAACGCAGTCCCTTCGGAAGTTGGTCGATGAAGCAGAAGACGCAGGCATTTGAACAGCGTCTGGCTTCGTCCATGAGTCCGCTTTCAAAGAGAAAGCCCAGGTCTTCATCGAAGGCTTTTTCCACATCAAAGAGGATCACTTCTCCCGAAGGATCCTCGATTTCCACTTCCAGATTTTCATCACTGCTTAAAAAGAGGTAATCGAGCGAGTCGCGGATGTCCCTTCCATTGATGCGAAGGAGTTTCGATCCGGGTGTGATGACCATTTCCTCGGCAATACTTCCGGGCTCTACTCCGCAGATACGGACGCTCAATTCTTCTCCCGCTTCAATTCTTCCAGCTCCGCCTGAAAACTCTCAATATCCTTAAAAGACTTATAGACGGAAGCAAAGCGGACATAGGCGATGTCATCGAGTTCTTTGAGCTCTTCCATGACAAACTGTCCGATGAGCTGAGAACTCACTTCTTTGTTCAGTAGGTTGGCCGCTTTCTGCTCAATGCGCTGAGCAACCGATTCTATCTGCTGCATGCTGATGGGGCGTTTTTCGCAGGCGCGTACGATACCACTAATGAGTTTAGAGCGTGAGAACACCTCCCGTGTATCATCCTTTTTGATGATGACCAGGTTGATATCTTCAATTCGCTCATACGTCGTAAAGCGGCGTCCGCAGTCGAGGCATTCGCGGCGACGCCTGATAAAACTCTTATCATCACCTGAGCGAGAGTCTGTTACTTTCGATTCAGGTGCATTGCAATAAGGACACTTCATATATCCTCCCAAAAAAGAAAGGCCTATACAGGCCTATTTTCTTTTTAGAAATTCCGGAAGTTCCGCCTGTGTAGCATCTTCACCGACTTCCCAATTCTCACGTTTGAATTCGGAGCGGTCAACTTCTACTTCCTGGCGTGTCTGAACCATCTCTCTCTTGATGTCTTTGAGGGAATGGTACTGATTCTCCGGGGCGATTGGACGGGCAAAACGCGGTCGGCGGGCATTCGAGAAACCTGTGGCGATGACGGTGATCTTGATTTCATCACTCATGTTCTCATTGATAGCCGTACCATAGATGATCTCCGCATCGGGGTTGGCAAGTTCTGTAATGAGTTGCAGGGCTTCTGCCGTTTCGTGCAGTCCGACAGTGGCATTGCCGGTGACGTTGATCAGGAGGCCAGTTGCACCTTCAATCGTCGTCTCAAGAAGTGGGCTGGATGCTGCCTGACGGGCGGCATCTACTGCGCGGGTTTCGCCCTTGCCTACACCGACACCCATATGAGCCATACCACGGTTCTTCATGATCGTGCTCACGTCAGCAAAGTCAAGAGAAATGAGACCCGGCGATGTAATGAGATCTGATATGCCTTGGACACCTTGTCGAAGGACATCATCGGCGACGCGCAGGCTTTCAAGAAGTGAGGTCTTCTTATCGACGATCTCAAGGAGTTTGTCATTGGGAATGGTAACGAGTGTGTCGACCTTTTCTTTCAGCTTTTCAATGCCGGACTCGGCTTGGGACATGCGCTTGCGGCCTTCAAAGGCAAAGGGTTTTGTGACGACACCGACCGTCAGTGCGCCGAGTTCTCTGGAAATCTCCGCAATGACAGGAGAAGCACCTGTACCGGTACCGCCGCCCATGCCACAGGTGACAAACACCATGTCGGCTCCTTCCAACACGCGGCGAAGTTCTTCACGGCTTTCTTCCGCTGCTCTTTCTCCTACATCGGGACGAGAACCGGAGCCAAGACCTTTCGTGATTTTCTCACCGATCTGCACCTTGATCTCGCTTCTTGTCAAGCTCAGATCCTGTTTGTCGGTATTGATGGCGATAAATTCGACACCTTCAAGCTGAGCCTCAATCATTCGGTTGATAGCGTTGTTTCCGCCGCCACCGATGCCTATGACTTTGATTTTCGTAAAATTATAGTCATTGATCTTTTCTTCTATGTCAAACATAACGCCTCCTTCAAGATCCTGCTTTAATGGCTTCATTATATATAAGATCTGCCACTATGTAAACACCCATTATTCAAAATAATGACTGATAATTCGGGATATTTTGTCAAAAAAACCAGTTCCGAGGTAAAACAGAGCCCCATAATATAGTGGAACTCCCAACTTGTTACTTATAAAGACCATTGTCAACGAAAGTATCGTAAACGTTGTAAATTTAATTACAAACTCAACATTGCTGAACTTGCCTTTAAGATTTTGCAGGATGCCTTCAACTATCACATAAGAAGCTGTCAAAAGGGCTAAAGAAGTATAGATCGCATAGTTCGCCCCCAGTGGCATCGGAAGCAAAAAGCCGAATGCCACGCCCGTCAGGATACCAAACAGAGCCAGAATCATGGAAGTACCTCCTGCAGGTAATCATGTGCCAGTGTTTCATGAAACGACGGGATCTCCAGTTGAATGCTCGTATTGGCTTCGACGAAGATTCCTGAACGCCTCAGAAGTTGTGTATACCCATCCGTTGCGTAGATGGCCGCTTGAAGTTCTTTTCTCGCTCCAATCGCTTCGATCAGAAATGGCTGAGAGTAGAGCCTCTCATTGATGCGGATAGTGGGACCGTTACATACAAGTTTTGTGCGGTGCAAAAGAACACGTTCTCCGTTTACAGCCAAGGCCTCGGCTCCTGCGTTTTGTAGTTCAGCCAAGAGGATATTGATGTCGACATCATGAACGAGTTGTGTATTGGGATTCTGATCTTTCTTTAAAGGATCGCGGCTGTCTGTGACGAGCACAATCACCCCTTCCCCCTGCACTGCCTTGTAACCGCTACTAAGCTTATAGTACTCCAGTTCCTCCCGCAGGAAGTCTTCTTGTGTAAGCGTCGCATCGAGACGAGCATAGACGTCCTCTAATTGTACCTTGAGCTCACCGAGTGAACGTTCCAATAGCTGATGCTCTTCCATGAGCTCCTCCATTGTCCGGGGTGTCACGACCTGAGCGAAGTCACTGATAGGATTCTCTCGGAGAGAAGTCACGACAGAAAAAAGACCGGTCAGTGCAAAAGCCAGCAATCCAAACAGGAGAAGACCGCGGACTTTGTACTCATTCATCTTTCATCGGCACCGCATATTCATAACGCGGTCTCCCGTTAAAGCGCAAAATCTCAATATCGAGTTCTTTCTTTACTTCCACAAAATATCCACTGGCTCGTAGTCTCTCAACAAAGCCATAGCGCGCCAAAAGAGCAGCTTCCATGGTATCTTTGTTTCCAATTGCTTTTATTGTAAAAGGGGCGGAGAGCTGATGGCCGTTGATAGATACCTTAATTCCTGCCAGGCGGATCTCGCTTTTACTGATGATACGTTCTTCATTGATGCTGATCGCCTCTGCCCCGGCGGCATTGAGTTCATTGACGAGGAGGCTGAGCTTTTCCTGAAGATCTGCCATATTGATTGTCATATCCGGATCATCGACACTGACATAAATCAGAACGCCTTCACCTCGGACATCGGTAAATCCACCGGCCAGACGATAATAACGAAGTTCTTCCAAGGTGGCTTCCTCCGCATGAGCTTCTGAGGTACTTAAAAGCACGTCGAGTTGTCGTCGATATTCTTCTACCTGCTCATTCAGCAGCTCATTTCGTTCCTGTAGCTCCACGTATTGGCGTGATAAAACCCCGCCTTCCGAAGACGGTGGCAAGCCCTGCGCAAAGTCACTCGATCCACGGATCTGAAGACTGAGCAGAATCCCCGCAATCAGTGACAGTAGGAGAATGAGAGGAGCGGGTTTTCGATTGTCATGTTTTTTCCAGAATTCTTTGTTCAAGGCATATCCTCAGTACCTGCGGGTTTGAACACAGGGCGCTTTGGGTTTCTCAGATCAATCTGACCGTGTTGGATGCCATCCTTCGAGAGATCCTGGTATACCGCATCAAAGATAGCAAAAGAGTTCTCAAGATCCTTTTCTTTTCCAAAGTGCGCGGTAAATCCTTCGGAAATCGTCAGCGTCAGTTCTTCATCGTCAAAGTAAATTGAATCCATCCCAATGCCCGACTGATCGACAAGTTCAGCCAGATCCAGCGCTCTGCGGAACCGGCTTCCCTCTCCTGCTTCAATCGTGCGGCCTACTTCTGCACCGCTTAAGGCCATCCCCTCGATTGTCACAGCGTCATAAATCTCTTCTCCAATATAGAGGATAAGAGCATTGGCGTCGACGTAGACGGACCGGTCTCCCATCAGAAGACGGGCAACGGGCTTACGGTAAGAGATCTGTAGGACCAATTCGTCGGGATAGTTTTTTCGCATACTTACCGCCTCAAAACGCGCATCGCCCGTAAGATTGTTGCGGATGTCACGCGGGCTGAGGAGGAGCAGATTGTCCCCTTTCACCACGCCGATTTTCTCCAGTACCACGTTCTCCGGAACCCAGTCTTGATTAAAGCGGATACTGTGAATCTCAAAGAGACCCGAAAAGACGATGACATATACGGCAACAGCAAGGAGGATAAGTGTTACAAGAAATAAGGCCCTTTTCATGCTCCCACCTCCTTCAGGCAGATCTGTGCGATTCGTTTGGCGGCGTCCTCCCGGGCAAGCGTCCTTGCCCGGCGGCCCATCTCTTCTCTTGCTTGATCATTTAGTAGCAGTCTCTCCAGAGATTCGAAGATCTTTGCTCTAGTGACAGGGTCATGGAGATCTGCCTCCTCTATCACATGGGCCGCCCCGACTCTACTAAAGCTGCGGGCATTGCCGCGCTGATGGTCTCCGGCAACTGTAGGAGAAGGCAGAAGTACAGCGGCCTTACCGGTAAACGCATTTTCACTTAAGGTGATAGCGCCGGCGCGACTGAGTACAAGGTCGGCTGCCGTTACCAGTTGCGGCATATCTTTCCGAAATGAATACACTTCGAGGCCGGGGATATTCTCAAACTTCTTCTGGCTTTCCGGGTCAATCGGATACTCCGTCCCACTTACATGGATCCAGCGAAGCTCCGGGAACTTCTCAAGGAGTTTTCCCGCATCGAGGATCAGGTCATTGAACACATCAGAGCCGAAACTCCCCGCACTGGAAAGTAGCAGCTTTCTATCTTGGAGCCCCATATCACGTCGAATGGCTTCTCGCTCAAGGGTAAAGAGATCGGAAGAGCGTCGTGTAGGGAAAGAGTGTAGATCTCGGTGGT
>CALFKA010000004.1 GCA_937880545.1 uncultured Clostridia bacterium
TCATTGAGTTCAGGTATCGACCATTCACTCGATCCGGAGTTGACATCGATCACGAGCCCAACCTGGGTCGGTTCAATATGATAGGTCATATCCCCATCAAAAACGGTCTTTTGACATAGTCGCAGGATTTCCTCTTCATAGGTAAGAATAAAGAGCGTGTCATCCGTCTCCTGCGGAAGGGGAGGTTGATAGACAAGATGCGCCCGGCGCTGCGTGCGTTCAAGAGAGGTTACTTCCTCATAAATTTGACGCAGAGAAGCGATCTCTTCACGAATCTCCTCCTCAGAGGCTGTCTCTGCCTCTTTGCGGTAATAAACATTCTCCTCTTGAAGAGCAAGTAGACGCTCTTTTGTTTTTTCATCGAGGTGTTTGCTGGTAGAACTCTTACGATCGGGACGGAAGATGATATAGTTACCGACAAAGCCAATGCGCCGCGAGAGGAGGTGGGGTCTGCCTCTTCCAGTGGTATGGATCTCAAACAGGTAATGTTTGCCGATCAGGACCTGATCACTGCTTTGGTAGAGCCCGGTGACCCCTTCGCCCAGGTCGACAAAGTAGCCTTTGAGAGGAGCGTGGAATGATTCTACCCTCCCAAGAAAGACCATGCCCTTCTCCACCGTCTCTTTTTCAAAATAGACAGCGCTTCGCAGTTCATCCCCTTCATATATCATCCGACGCAAAAAATGCTCCGTACTGTAACTCAGTGCTCCCACAGACTTCGTCCCTCCTTATCATAGACTTCCCACCGCGTCACCTGAAAGCGCACATGGGCTTCTCGATCTCCTGTGACTGCCTCCAAAAGTTCGTTCACCCGGATGGACTGTTCACTTCCGGCGAGGAGCTGCACGCGAAGTGCATGCTCTCCCCACTCCATCCGAAGAAGATAGTCTCTAGCGTCACGCTCGTGGCGCCTTCCTCTTTTATTGATGCGCACAAACGGAAGCGGCTGTTCACTTTTAAGCCTCTCCAGTGCGCTCATATCTCCCTCGATGACATAATCTACCGAATGGACAAGGCTCATCAGCGATACTTTTACTTCGTCGACTTCTTTGACATCAAGTACCTCAAGCCCGTCAGGAAGTCCTTTTATGCGAAGAAGTCTGGAAATATCAAAGCCATCTTCTATTTGTACATCCATGTAGCCTGCAAGATCGCAAATACCTACAGCACTCGGCAGCGCAAATGTCATCAAAGGTCTCGGACTAAATCCGCCACTGAATACGAGCGGTACCTCTTCGCGACGAAAAGCTCTGTCCCAAGCCTTCAGCAGCTCCAGATGCGACAGAAATTTCAGGCGGCCATCTTTTCTAAAGCGGATTCTGCACACCAAAACAGATGCCCCCCGTTCTCTGTGAGTTGATGCCGCAGCCATGGCACAGACCTCGGCAGTCCGGTGTCGTCTCTTCTTCCAAAGCTTTGAAATACTCTCTCTGAAGATAATTCTTCGTTACGCCCGGATCAATGATCTCCCAGGGCAGAGACTCATCCAGGCTTCTTTCTCCCAATTCCTTTTCCAGGTCAATATCCCATTTTTTAAAAGCCTGTAGCCATATCTCCCATCGAAAATAATCATTCCAGCCATCAAAGGTAGCGCCAAGACGAAACGCTGTCTCGATGACGTCACTGATCTTTCTTGAGCCCCTGGCGAGTACCGCTTCAAGGTTCGAGCTCGTGCCTTCATGATAGCTGTAGCTGAACTGCTTTGCACGGAGTGCTTTTGAGAGATAATGCTGCCTCTGCTCCACGACATCTCTAGGCGTCATCGCCATCCACTGAAAGGGTGTAAACGGCTTGGGGATCAAGTAAGAAGTGCTGATATTTAGCTGAAGCCTATCTTTTCCGGTCGTCTCTCGATAGAGCGCTCGCAGGCGTTTGGCTGTTTCTTCTATGCCTTTGACATCTTCAAAGGTCTCAGTGGGGAGGCCCAACATGAAGTATAACTTCAGCTTGTTCCAGCCTTCCTCGAAGAGTGCTTTGGCACTGGAAAAGATATCATCTTCCTCTACATTTTTATTGATAACGTCGCGCATTCTCTGTGTCCCGGCTTCAGGGGCAAAGGTCAGAGAAGAGCGTTTCGCTCCGCTAACAAGGCGCAACACATCCAGGCTGAATGAATCCAACCTGAGCGAAGGAAGCGACATACGGATCTTTCTGTCTTTGACACTTTCATGCAGTTCTTCTACGATCTCTCGAATCTCACTGTGATCGAGGCTCGACAGACTGGTCAGAGCGACTTCTTCATAGCCTCCCTCATCGAGAAGCCGAAGCGCGCTCTCAAGCACTTGCTCCTTGCTCCTCTCCCGGACAGGGCGATAGATCATGCCCGCCTGGCAGAAGCGGCAACCTTGTGTACATCCTCGGAAGATTTCCGTAAACGCCCTGTCATGGACGACATCCATAAAAGGTACAATGTGGCGCAGCGGATGATGGTGGCTTTCTAAGCTCTTTACCAGCGCTTTTTGCACGGGATAAGGCGCTGGATCATAGAGGACTCCGTGACCGACAAACTCCCCTTCTTCGTATTTCTCTTCATAGAAGGCGGGGACATAGACCCCTCGAATTTGGCAGGCTTTTCGCAAGAAGTCTGCTTTACTCTCTCTTCCTTCATATAGTTTTAAGAGTTCGACGATCACTTCCTCTCCATCGCCGACGACGAAGAGATCGATAAACGGCGCGATCGGCTCCGGGTTAAAGGCGCAAGGTCCTCCCGCTATGATCAGAGGCATCTCCTCTGTACGATGCTGTGAACGCAGAGGAATCCCCGCCATATCTAACATGTTGAGGATATTGGTATAGCTCAGTTCATACTGGAGAGTAAATCCTATAATGTCCACATTTCTAAGAGGAGTAGACGTCTCAAGCGTAGAGAGTTCCTCTTCTTCATTTCGGATGATTTCTTCGAGGTCTTTATCCGGGGCGAAGACACGTTCGCAAAAAAACGCCTCATGCGAGTTAATGAGGCTGTACAGAAGATGAAGTCCCAAGTGGCTCATTCCCACTTCATAGAGGTCGGGGAAGGCAAATGCCATATGGACACGCACATCCTTTCGATCTTTAACAATAGAGCCGACTTCTCCACCAATATAGCGGGCGGGCTTTCGGACTCTCTTCAGTGTAGAATCTCTCACTTGTCTCCTTTCAGTGTGACACTATATTTATCATAGACGAGTACGCCTTCGTCCTGAAGGGCGTTGAGCTCGCGAAACAACGAGGCGTAGTGGACTCCCATTCTTCGCGCCCACTCTTTTTTGGTAAAGGTAAGCTGTATGGTGGAACTCTGATGACGATGCCTTTCCATCTGCAAAAAGTCGAGAATCTGCTCCCGAAGAAGTGTCCTCGGCGCACGCTCGGCAAAGGTCGACTCACTGCAAAGCCTCAGAAACCCTGTAAGGAATCTCTCACTTAGAGAACACAACCTGAGAACCAGAGGTCTCTGCATGTGGAGGACGACCGCCTCTGAACCAGCCGTCACTTCCCAAGGGATATTGTCACGCTCGGCAAAGAGTAGTTCTGCGCCAAGTAAAGATCCCGCTCTCCAGCGCCGCATGATCTTGATGCCCTTCTCTTTTTGCACAGAGCCCTGGAGACTCCCTTCAAGGAGCACATCAAAGCAGTCCATGCGTTCAAGAGCCAGGTGCACCAGGTCTCCTTTGTCATACATGCCGATCATGTAGTCCTTGGGAGAGAAGGCACTGAGCAGAACATCTTCGCGAATTTCCTGGAACAGAGGAATAACCCGTAGCCTGTCAAGATAAAAATCGATGACCATACGTTCTCCTTTGTCCCAGTATAATGGAAATCTGCAGGATTGAAAAGAGAGCGAGTCTTTCAAAGAAGGCCTCTGTCTCGAAAACTCAGACATTGTTCATCTGTGATGATGAGATGGTCAAGAAGCGGAATTCCCAGAAGTTCTCCGACCTCTGAGATTCGTCTCGTCACTGCCAGGTCATCCCCGGAAGGCTCTAAGGTTCCACTCGGATGATTATGAGCGACGATGATACTGGCAGCCTGATGATGCACAGCACTTGTAAATACCTCTCGGGGATGCACGATCGACTGATTGATGGTCCCCATGGAAATGATCTCCTCATGGATAAGAGCACCTGCTGTGTTAAGGCATAGGACGACAAACACCTCTCTGGACAGATGGCCGATTTTCGGGCGCAGATAAGTGTAGACAGCCTGTGCAGACTTGATCATCTCGGGCCGAGGGACCTGTTCGCGTTCAAGCCGCCTCGCAAACTCCACCGCTGCAAGTATGACAGCGCTTTTTGCAGGCCCGATGCCCGGAAGACTCATCAACTCACTCGAGCTGATTCTTCTCAGCTGCCGCAGGCCACTCGGGCAGAGTCCCAATATACGCTGCGCAAGAAACAGTACGGACTCCCCTCTGGAGCCACTTCCCAAGAGAAGTGCAATGAGTTCTGTATTACTCAGTGCTCCGGGGCCTTCACTCAGAATCTTTTCTCTTGGCCAATCACTCGGCGGCATATCTTTTAGAATCATAAAAAGCACCTCCCGTTCTCACCCTAGCACGTGCTGTGCAGGGCAAGAATGAAAGGTGCCTTACTGTCCACTATGGAACGCAGATGCCAAACTCTCTCAAAATTCTATAGAGCGTGCGCATCGGCAGGCCTACCACGTTATTATAGTCTCCTTCGATGCCACGGATGAACAGTCCTGTGAGCCCTTGAATCGCATAGGCTCCGGCTTTCCCTTCATACTCACCGCTATCGAGAAGATAATTCACATCCTCGGGTGAAAGTTCATCGAAATAAACATCCGTTCTTTCTACTGCATAAAGACTGCGCTGATCCTTCGTGTCAATCACCCAGAGCCCGCTGATCACCGTGTGTTTTCTGCCGCTCAGTTCCTGTAGCATCTGCTGTGCATCGGCTCTGTCTTGCGGCTTGCCTAAAACGTGGTTTGTCCAAACACAGGTATCACAGCCGATGACGATGGAGTCGGGGTGACGCTGTGCCACCTCTTCTGCTTTTTCTCGTGCCAATGCAAGAACCGAAACGTCGGGATCGACTCCCGGCGCTATCGGCTTTTCAGGTTTTTTTGGTGGATCGATGACAAATTCCGAGAAGACACCTGACAGGATGTCTTTTCTCCTCGGAGACGAACTTGCCAGGACAAGTCTTCTTTGGCTGTCGATGCGGGGGGAAGCCATCATATATTTCCGTGGCTTGGATAGAAGAGATTCCTCACTTCTCCGATCAGGTAGAAACTGCCGGTAGCGAGGACGATGTCATCCCCCTCTGCCATACTCATCGCTTTCTCCACTGCCTTTTTAATGTCTTTTTCTACTATCACTTCTTTGCCCCGCGCTCGGACCATCTCTGCCATCTCCTCTGCCTCCACAGCCCGGTCACCTACCGGACGAGTGACAATGACATGATCAAAGACGGGAAGGAGAATATCGAGCACTCCGGCGACATCTTTTTCCGCGAGCATGCCGAGAACGGCGATGGCGTGTCTTCCGGCCAGCATATCTTTGAGTGCAAGAGCGGCGGCGGGATTGTGTGCGCCGTCGATGTAGACAGGTGGAGAGTCGTTGAGCTTTTCTAAGCGTCCCGGCCATTTGACGTTTTTAAAACCCCTTCTGATCTCTTCCTCATCAATATCAATGCGGTTGTTCTTGCGCATCGTCTCCATCGCTTCAATCGCGAGGATGGCATTGCTGAGCTGATGGGTACCGGGAAGCGCAAAGGCATATTCCTGTCCTTTGTAGCGCAGTTTGATACCCTCCAAGGTGTTTTCCAGGAGTTCTCCTCCGTCTGCGACGATCACGGGGGCGCGGTGTTCCTCTGCGACTTCCCGAATCACACGCATAGCGCCTTCCGGCTGGGGCGCCGTGACAACAGGGACATTCTTTTTAATGATGCCTGCTTTCTCAAAAGCGATCTCTTCAATCGTGTTGCCGAGATACTCTGTATGTTCGATGCTCAGTGGGGTGATGATCGTGATGATGGGGTGATCTACTGCGTTGGTTGCATCGAGTCTCCCGCCAAGCCCCACTTCCATCACCGCATATTCAAGCCCCTGTACGTCGAAGAATAGATAGGCAAGTGCTGTGAGAATTTCAAACTCAGTGGGATGATCATTCCCCTTGGCTACAATCGTTTCCGTTGCCTCTTTGACGCGTGTCATCATGGCGCAAAAGTCACTCTCCCGGATCATCTTTCCGTTGTAGCGGAAGCGTTCCAGGTAGCTATACAGATGGGGCGATGAGAAGAAGCCGACACTGTAGCCCGCCTCCATAATCATGTGATACAGGCTGGCACAGACGGAACCTTTTCCGTTCGTACCGGCCACGTGGATTACCTTTAGACGGCGATCAGGTTCTCCCAGCTCTTTGAGAAGAGCTTTGATGTTTTCCAGTCGGAATTTCCTTCCTAACTGATGGCTGGCGCCCAAAAAATCGATCACTTCGTTGATTTTCATTTTATCTTCCTATTCACCTCATCCAGCAGCATCCCAGTCTGCTCCCATCTCTCTTTCAGTCCGGTAAGTTTCTCAACCTCTTTTTGTACCAATTCTTTCGGGGCTTTGGTGACAAACCCTTCATTGGCAAGCTTTCCTTCCGTGCGTCTCACTTCTGCCAGGAGCCTCTCTTGTTCTTTTTCCAAACGCTCTTTTTCCTTCGCGTAATCGATCAGGTCGGCAAGCGGGAGTGTCAGGCGGATGCCATCGAGAAGAATCACTGAGGTATCCTCCGGCATTTCCTCTAATCGCTCTACCTGATCCATCGAGGCAAGCACACGGAAGTAGTCTTTGTTTTCAAGGAAAGCTTTGACCAGTTCGTCTTCACCTTCCAGAAGAATTCTACCCTTTTTATGGTGCGGTATATTCATTTCTGCACGAAGATTTCGGATTCTTCCCACCGCCTGCATTAGTTTTTCCATGGCAGGCAGTCCTTCCTGCGAAAGCTGACGGATGGTCGGCCAAGGACTTCTCACCAGGAGTTCCTCTCTATCAGGCAGATAGCTCCAGATTTCCTCCGTGATAAAGGGCATAAAGGGGTGCAGCAGCTTCAGTGCATCTTCGAGCACGCTAAGGAGTACGCGAAGCTTGCCTTTTCTGGCAAGATCGTCTTCTCCTGTCAGCGTGACCTTACTCATTTCAATAAACCAATCGCAGTACTCATTCCAAAGGAAATCCTGTATGCGATCCGCCGCCATGCCGAGCTCAAACTTCTCCAAGAAGCTGGTCACCTCTTCTGTGGCTTTGTCCATACGCTGAAGAATCCATCGGTCAGAGAGATCAAAAGATACTTCTTCTAGTTCCGGCAGATCCTCTTCCATGTATCCGAGGACGAAGCGGGAGGCATTCCAGAGTTTGTTGGCGAAGTTTCTCGCCGACTCCACTCGGTCCATGCTAAAGCGTGTATCATTTCCAAGTGCTGTACCACTGACGAGCATAAAGCGCAGAGCGTCCGCGCCATACTCATCAATGACTTCGATGGGGTCCGTTCCGTTATTGAGGCTCTTCGAAATCTTTCTTCCCTGAGAGTCTCGCACCAAGCCATTGATAAGAGTCGTACTAAAGGGCTTCTCCTTTAAAAAGTGAAGACCGGAGAACATCATGCGGATGACCCAAAAGAAGATGATGTCATAGCCTGTTACAAGGACGTCGGTGGGATAAAAATAATTGAGGGTCTCATTGTCCTCAGGCCAGCCCATCGTCGAAAAGGGCCAGAGTGCGGAACTGTACCAGGTATCAAGGACATCCGGGTCACGCCAGATATTCTTTGAGCCGCAACTGCCACAACTGCTGGGCTCTTCTCTTGCTACTGTCACATGGTCGCAATCATCACAGTACCAAGCTGGGATGCGGTGGCCCCACCAGAGCTGACGAGAAATATTCCAGTCGCGGATATTGTCGAGCCAGTGATGGTAGATCTTACTGAAGCGTTCCGGAGCCAATGCCATCTCCCCTCGAAGCACGCTGTCTTTGGCTTCTTTTGCGAGCTTTTCCATGGAGACAAACCACTGCAAAGAGATGCGTGGCTCGATCTCTTTATGGCAGCGGTAACAGTGGCCCACACTGTGCTCATGTTGTTTGACTTCCTCAAGAAGTCCCACCTCTTTGAGATCCTCTACAATTTTCTTTCTCGCTTCGTACCTGCTCAGTCCCTGATAGACGCCCCCTTCTTCGTTGATATTGGCTTTTTCATCAAAAACATTGACGATAGCCAGGTCATGGCGCACCCCAATCTCGTAGTCATTGGGGTCATGGGCAGGGGTCACCTTCAGTGCACCTGTGCCGAGCTCTCGGTCGACATAGCTGTCGGCGACGATGGGAAGTTCTCTTCCTACAAGCGGCAAAATCACCGATTTCCCGATGAGATGGGTATACCTCGGGTCCTCCGGATGGACGGCGATGGCCGTGTCACCTAACATTGTCTCAGGACGAGTTGTCGCAATACGTAAAAAGTCATCACTATCTTTCAGCGGATAGCGGATCGTATAGAAGTTTCCGTGTTTGTCTTCGTGCTCCACTTCGGCGTCACTGATTGCGGTGCCGCAGACCGGACACCAATTGATCAGGCGTTCTCCGCGGTAGATATAGCCCTCTTCGTAGTAGCGCACAAAAGACTCGACGACAGCGCGGTTGCACATGTCATCCATCGTGAAGCGCATCCTGCGCCAATCACAGCTGTTTCCAAGCTTTTGCATCTGCAGGAAGATATGATCACCATAGGTCTCTTTCCACTCCCAGGCTTTCTCCAAAAACTCTTCCCGCGTGAGATCCTCTTTCGTGCGCCCTTCTTCGCGAAAAATCTTGTCTAATATCTTCACTTCCGTAGCAATGGACGCATGGTCTGTGCCCGGAAGCCACAGGGCTTCAAACCCCTGCATCCTCTTTGAGCGGATGAGGATGTCTTGCATGGTGTGATTGAGAGCATGTCCTTCATGCAGGCTTCCCGTGATATTAGGGGGAGGCAGAACAATGGAATATGGCTCCTTGTCGGGATTGACTTCAGCATTGAAGGCGCCTTTCTCCAGCCACATCGAATAGATGCGCGACTCGAACTCCTGCGGTTTATACGTCTTCTCCATCTGTTTTCTCATGATTCCTCCGTAAATAAAAAACAGCCGACAAGGGACGTCAGCTGCGTGGTACCACCCTTTTTCCGATTGCTCGGCACTTATGGCGAATGATAAGGGTTTCTGCCCGTATTTCTCCAAAGCGACCTTCATCTCCTTCGCACAAAGGCCTCTCAACAACGCCTTCTTGCTGTGGTGCGAGGACAGAGACTACTCCTCTTTTTCACGGAAATACACATTTATGATATCTCTGAAGAGACATAAGTGTCAAGTTATTTGCGCTTCCCCGTCACCCCAAAGACCAGGAAGATGCCACCCAGGATCAGAAGCGTCGGGAAGATGGCGGACTGGATATAGTATGGAATCTGAAAGTATGGCAGGAATCTCTTCAGAAACACCAGTACACCGATCCCGATGAGAATCAGTCCGAAAATGACAGCGGCATTTTTTGGCGCCTGTGAGTCCACCTCATGTTCTACATAGGGAGCATCCCGATAGACACGGGTGACATTGCCTTCTTCATCTACGATTTCATACTCCTGCTGATGCCTCTGCTCCGTCAGGTTTCTCGGCTCCTTCGGAATGATGATGGCAGCCAGGATGTAGATCCAGATGGAGAGACCTCCCGGGATGATCAGAAGGGCAGTCGCAATGCGCACAGCGCTCGGATCAATATCAAAATACTCTGCGATACCTCCACAGACACCGGCTAAGACACTGTTGCTCCTTGAGCGGTACAGTCGATTTTTCATATATCTCCTCCTACTATTTTTCTTCCGGGATGATCAGGGCTGCAAGTATGTAGACCCAGATGGAGAGACCTCCCGGGATCATCAACACCGCTGTTGTCAGTCGGACAATCGATGGATCCCAGCCGAAAACTTCAGCGATACCTCCACAGACACCCGCGAGCATTCTGTTCTTTTTTGAGCGATATAGTCTAACATTCATTTCATTCCTCTTTATAGTCGTGAATATACCCTAAGGCAAATCATTCATGCGTCCAGCTGATCCAATAATTTTACACCCTTTGTCGTGATGAGGACAAAGAGAATGACACCGAGAACAGCAAGAGTAGCACTTAGAGCGTAGGCAAAGGTAAGTACCGGCACGTGCTCCCTCAGGTAGCTTAGATAGATGAAAATCGATATCCCTATAGTAGCAAATCCTACCAACATGTGAAGAAAGACGCTCAGACTCTGTTTGACAGCGACGGTCTCATTCTGCCAGACGAGTTTGGGAAAGTTCACGTTCAGGTAGATCCCCAGAAGCGAAGCAAAGATCTCGGCAGTGAGCGGCAACAGGATCAACACAGGCCATGCTTCTGCAGGAACCGGAAATAACACGCCATAGACCAGAGTGGCGATGAGGATCGGCACATGGTTCAAAAGAAATGCATAGGCAGCTTTACTAAGAAGAATGTCTCTGGAACGGATCGGCAAACTCTTTAAGTTCCAGAGCTGCTGACCTTCGAGTGAAAGAGACGATGCGCTCATACCGTTCGACAAAGCAAAGAGGGTAAGAAGCACTCCGACGCCGACGCTCAGCATCACCGGATCCACCATATCTCCGTACTCAGACAAAAACACCACCAGGAGATCTTTTCGGACAATTAAAATTCCCATAAAGAAGATACTTCCTAAGATGCCCATCCCTGAATTCAGTAGTACCATCGGGAAGCTAAACAGGCGGCGAATCTCTCGCTCCACCAGTGCGATATATAGCGGCTTTCTTCTCTCGATCTTCCCTTTGTATGTGACGCGGATCGTCGCTTCCTTCTTTGTCATCAAACGGCGGAAGAAGAAACTGAGTCCTCCGACAACGAGACCAAAAGGTACCACCATCCAGAGCACATACAGAGCCAAGTGCACGACACTGCGGTACTGAATGGCCATTCCGAAAGAGTAGAGAGGCGGCATCCAGCGGCCGAACGCCTCCCCAAGGGCAATTCCCGCCATGAGGAGCTCTTCCATCTTGTCTGAGCTCACCAAAATGAAGTAGTAATACGCTCCCATGCCCGCAAGGCTAAAGAAGAAAATAAAAAAGTTCTTAAACGGGATGTAGCGGACAATTAAGGAGAGTAGCGCAGCGAGAAGTATCGTAAAACTCAGGCAGATCAGCGGCAGAAGTAGAGAATAACCCAGAGCAAGGGCGGCAGAAACCACTGTACCTCCCGCCAGGATATAACCGATGACCGCTAGGATCATCAGCACCAATTGAACTAGAAGATTTAAAAGGTAGAGATTGAGTACCTTCACTCCCAGGATGACTCTGGGTGGGATGGGCATGGCCAGGAGCAGTTCGCTGTCACGAGCCGTAAAAAGCATTTGATAGGTAGCAAAGACCGAACTGATCACCCCGAAAAATACACTTATCACGGCGATCGTGACCCAGTAGACCCATTCCATATTCAGGGGGAGGATTCCTTTTGCAATAGTCTGAAACAGCCAGACCACAGGGGCCGACATGGTCAGAAGCAAGAGAAAGAGTAGACCCATTAAGAGGGGTGCCTGCGATTTTCCGTTGCCTTTCCCCTGTCTGCTCTTTCCACCGGCAAACATGCTCTTCCACTGAATGATAAAAAGAGACTTAAACATGTCGCTCCTCTAACTCCAGGAAGACATCCTCAAGCGAAGTATCTCCCTTGACTTCTTCCATCGTCCCCGATACGACAATTTTGCCTTTTCGGATGATGACGACCTTGTCACAGAGTTTCTCTGCCACTTCAAGAATATGGGTTGAAAAGAAGATAGCGCTCCCTCGATCACACATCTGGCGCATCAGAACTTTCAGCTGGTGAGTTGCTACCGGGTCAAGCCCTACAAACGGCTCATCGAGCAGCATCAGTTTGGGTTCA
>CALFKA010000005.1 GCA_937880545.1 uncultured Clostridia bacterium
CACAAGTAGAGACGCCTGCAGAAAGTGCAGATGATCAAGTGATGCGTGAGGAAACAATAATCACAGATCTTTTAGGGCGCGAAGTGGAGATTCCTTCGGAGGCAAGTACATTTGCCTGTGTAGGACCGGGTGCGCTTCGTCTGTACTGCTATGTGGCTGATCAAGAGTCTCTCGCCGGAGTAGAGACAGTGGAAAAAGAGTGGGGGAATCAAGGCAGACCCTACACAATGTCGCTTTCAAATATAGAGGAGATTCCTGTCATAGGACCTGGCGGACCGGGAAATCCGCCCGATGCGGAAATGCTTTTTTCTGCAAAACCGGATATCATTTTTACCTGTTATAACACAGACGCATCCAGTGTGGATGAGCTTCAGAATAAAACGGGGATTCCGGTGGTGGCTCTTAGCTATGGCAAAAGCAGACTGTTTGATTCCGTTGTCTATGAGTCGCTCCTTCTTATTGGAAAAATAACAGGAAATGAAGACAGGGCCCGGGAGGTGGTGTCGTATTTTGAAGACTCTCTTACTGAGCTTCATGAGCGTACGAAAAACTTGCATGAGAAGTCTCGCGTCTATCTCGGAGGCCAGTCAAGTCGAGGGGCTCACGGAATAGAGAGTACTACGGGAGACTATCCACTCTTTGATGCCGTCAATGCGATCAATGTAGTAAAAGAGGCGGGAATCGAAGAGTATGTCATGCTGGATAAAGAAAAGATTCTGGAGATGGATCCACCTGTCATTATCCTGGATGCAGCGGGACTGGCTCTTGTGAAAGAAGACTATGATGCCAACCCACAGTACTATAAAAATCTTCAGGCATTTAATAATGAACGAGTATATCTTCAGATGCCATATAATTACTACACTACAAATCTCGAAATAGCTCTGGCGGATGCGTATTATATTGGAAGTGTGCTCTATCCGGATGAGTTTGAAGACATTGATCCTGCGAAAAAGTTTGATGAAATATCCAATTTCTTTTTGGGGATTTCGAGTTATGAAGAGATCGCAGGACAGTATCATGGCGGATATCAGAAAGTAAAACTATGGTAAGGAGTGAGCGATGAGAGAAAAAAGTTGGGAGAGTTGTGTAGAGTTTCATGGGCATTCCTGTCCGGGATTGACGATTGGCTATCGCGCGGCACAATATGCTTCTGAGATACTAGATCTAGAGTACTCTACGGATGAAGATGTCGTCTGCATCAGTGAAAATGATGCTTGCGGTGTCGATGCCATTCAGTGGATGCTGGGCTGCAGTGTCGGCAAAGGCAATCTACTCTTTCATATGACGGGAAAGCAGGCGTACTCTTTCTATAATAGAAAGACAGATCTTTCTGTCCGGCTTGTGCTCAAGCCGCGTCCTGGAGAGATGACAAGAGAAGAAGCCTATGATTACTACCACAATACTTCAGCTCAAGATCTTTTTGATGTAAAAGACACAACGCTTACCCTGCCCGAAAGAGCGCGTTTGTTTGACTCCTATGCCTGTACAGAGTGCGGCGAAACAACGGGAGCCAATTGGATTCGAATACAAGAAGGAGAAAAATACTGTATTGACTGCTATAGTAGTTATGACAGGTTCCGTGTCTAAACTTTGGAATGATCTTGACTTAAAAGGGAGGTATGTATGCACGACCATTCGCATCACACAGACAATATGAATCCCGAAGAACAGAAAGCGCTGCTTGAGTACCTGCACAAGCACAATCAATCACATGAGTCAGAATTACATGAATTAGCACACACACTGGAAGCGCCTGCTGCTGAGCTGATCCATGAGGCGATAGCATTTTATCGCAAAGGAAATGAGCTTCTGGAAAAAGCCTGCGCCGCTCTGGAGGAGAAATAAAATGTGTATCGCTACGGCGTATGTCCATTCAGGTGAAGAGCAGGAAGTGATCGCCCGCAACATTCGCTTTCTGAGCGTGGAGAAGGGAGAAGTTCTTTTACAGGATATACTAGGTAGGACAACTATTTTTGAAGGGGAACTGCTTTCTGTCGATCTGGAGTCGGGCATTATTAAGCTGAAAAAGTAGGAGATGCTTCTTTCCTACCATAGTCATAATGAAAGAACCTCTGAGGAAGTGACTTCCAAAGAGGTTCTATTTTTTTCTATTTCTTTTATATCAGGGGAGGAGCGGCCAGGCATCGCTGAGAATGGCGTCCTCTGCTTCCTGAGAACCTCTCCGGATGGAGGCGACAGCGCAGGGGAGATCCTTTTGCTTCAAGCAATTCATATAGTAGTCGATAAGCTCTACATATCTGGCGTGCTGTCCTTTCATCTGAAAGTATTCATCCATCAATACTTCGTAGGGTATCGCAAACGAAGAGAAGATGAGTGGGAGCATGGTATTGCCACTGAAAAAAGCCAGTTCATGGTCAAAAGCGATAGCGGCCTGTGTCTGCTCACTTAAGAGTTTGGCATCGCGTAAGCGCTTAAAAACAGCCTCCAACTCGCCAAGTGTTTTGGGGGTGGCTACTTTTAAAAAATCTTCTGTAGCCATTTCCTTTAGTGAGCAGCGTAGGCGAAGAAGCGAAAGGGCATCTTCCCTTCGAAATCTGCCACCGTTGTATTTCAAGAGAGAGACAAATGTCTCCAGCTTTCCTACCCTTCTGTAGTCTTCCACATATGTGCCACTTCTAGGGAGAATTCTCAAAAACCCTTTATTCTTCAGGTCCACAAGTCCTGCTGAGACGACACTGCGGCTGACCTTCATCCCTTCTGCCAAGAGTCGCTCGGAGGGAAGCTTGTCTCCGATCTTCAATTTACCCGAGAGAATCAAAGCTTCCATCTCCTGAACAAAGAGCTCTTTTAAGGTCGGGGCTTCCAGTTCCTTAAGTTCAATCATTCATATGTACCTCATATTTAATCTGAATCTGGTTCTACCAGATGCCACTTTTGATTATAGAGCAATAATCACAAAATATCAACTAATATTATCATAATATTGTCGATAAATAGTCAATAACGGCTTGAATTCGTGTCTGTCTATATGTTAACATGAACCTAACAA
>CALFKA010000006.1 GCA_937880545.1 uncultured Clostridia bacterium
GCCATTTCAAGGCGGAATGAGGTTTTCAGTGTCTCAAAGTGTCAAACTCCCGAATGGATTTCTTTAGGCTCGCCTTAATGGTTTGAGCCTCTTTTTTTTCTTTGTTTTAAGCCTTTGTGAAGTCTTTCGTTCATGCTATTATGGATATGTCGTAAATAGAAAGACACTACAAAGGAGGCATTTATGGATTCGAAGGAAAAGGACGTTCACCTGTCGTTTGGAAAGTCGATGACCATACTGTTGTTTCTTCTGGTAGCTATTTACTTTGCGGTCGTGAAATGGGAGATGGATCCTCAGATCCCGATTGTTCTGACGACAGTCTATGGAGCGGCACTGGCCATGTTCAGTGGCATTTCCTGGAAAAAGCTCGAAGACTCGATACTGGACAATATCAACACCGTCGCACAGTCGCTTCTTGTTCTCCTGGTCATCGGCATCATGCTGGGGACCTGGCTCCATTCCGGCGTCGTTCCCACGATGATCTACTACGGATCCCTGATCATTTCTCCAAAACTCTTTCTTCCGACAGCCTGTCTTCTCTGCTCGATCACCTCGCTTTCAACGGGTGACTCCTGGGGTACAGCAGGAACTGTCGGTATCGCTCTGATGGGTATCGGCATCAGCTTTGGCATCCCCGCTCCGATGATCGCCGGCGCTGTGGTTTCCGGCTCCTACTTCGGTGATAAGATGTCTCCGATGTCCGATACGACGCTGTTAGCCTCGGCTGTGGCAAAAGCAGATTTATTTGAACATATTAAGTACATGCTGTGGACAACGATCCCGGCACTTACCATCGCTGTTATTGCATATTTCTTCTTAGGTCTTCCCCATGCGCACAATGTCAATGTTGAACAGATTCAGGTGATGCTGGCTGATCTTTCATCAGCCGTCAACATCAACCCGATCCTTCTTTTAGCGCCCGCCTTTGTCATCGTGATGATTGCACTGAAGGTTCCCGCACTTCCCGCACTCATGATGGGGACGCTCCTTGGAAGCGCCTTTGCCATGATCTTCCAGGGAGCAACCATTCCTGAAGTGATGAATGCCATGCATTATGGTGTCGAACTTGAGACCGGCAACGAACTCATTGACAGCCTGGTCAGTGGCGGGGGACTTGACTACGTCATGTGGACGATCTCCCTGATCTTCTGCGCCATGGCTCTGGGAGGAATTCTGGATGGTTCCGGTGCGATCAAAGAGATCGTCTCTCGTCTGATGAGGCGCATCAACTCAGTTGGCAAGCTCATCACCACCACCATCTTCACCAGTTTCTTCATTAACTTCTCCATGGCTGACCAGTACCTCGCCATCATCTTCCCCGGAAAGATGTTTGCGGATGAATATGACAAAATGGGTCTTCACCCCAAGGTTCTCTCCAGAACCCTGGAAGATGCAGGAACACTGACATCTCCGCTGTTTCCCTGGAATACGTGCGGAGCTTTCATCATGGGTGTCCTGATGGTCAACCCATTTGCCTATGCGCCCTATGCGATCCTCAACTGGGTCGCCCCCATCATCTCCATCATCTACGGGTTCACCGGCTTTAAGATCGCTTACAAAGACGATGTGCCCCCGGCATCAGAGATTGACCTGGAGCCTGTGGAGTAAAGTTCTCTACTTCAAAACTACTTAGAATGTGTTGTAGCCCCTTTCTTGCCCTCCGGTAAAGGAAGGGGTTTTCTCTTTCTACAAAATGCGGACTTCATTGCAAAATGCATGCTGCTGCGTTACAATGACCAGAATAGAACGCATGAAATTCACAGGAAATATCGACCTTATACATGAAGACAAAACCTGAAATGAGCTCCCGATAATGACACAGCAAAAGACGGTAGAAAAATTGCCTGCCTCGATCTTTCTCGGTGGAAACGAAGAAGTGAGTTCTCTTTACAGACCAAAGAAAACAGAAGTACTTCGCTACCACTCAATAGGAGAGGGTGTCGATGAAGAGACAGATCAGCTGGTAGAAGAGTGCATGCAGGAGATTCTGGAGATCTCCCGCTTTAAGTATGTCTATCGCTCGAGTGAGATCGCTTTTCGAGAGCCTTCGATTTCCTTTACTGACAGTGTCATGACACTTCCCGGAAAGAGTATTCGTGAGCATCTCAGAGCCTGTGAATATGTGGTATTTATGGCGGTGACTCTGGGAGTGGAGGCGGAAAGCAGGATCCGCTACTACAGCAGGACAGATCTCAGCCGCAGTGTCGTTCTCGATGCGTGTGCGACAGCACTGGTGGAAGCCCTCTGTGAGGAGGTGCAGGAGCGAATCCGTCGTCTGGCGAAAGAGCAAGACTTCTTTATCACACCGCGCTTTAGTCCCGGCTATGGCGACCTTCCGCTCACGATTCAGAGTCCGCTGTTGACACATCTGAATGCCTATCGAAGGATCGGGCTTTCCGTCTCGGAGTCTTCGATCCTGCTGCCGAGGAAGTCCGTGACGGCGCTCATCGGGATCACAAAAGAAAAGCAACCGACGCGAAAGAGGCTATGTGCCATTTGTCATTTGAACGGGAACTGTCGTTTTTCACAAGAAGGGGAGGCGGGCTGTGCAGGATAGATTAAAGGAAGAATTTCTGCTTTTTGACGGAGCCATGGGCACCATGCTCCAAAGAAGAGGTCTTCGCGCCGGAGAAATCCCCGAACTATATAACATTTATCGTCCGGAGATCGTGCGGGAGATTCACAGAGAGTACCTGGAAGCCGGAGCGCAGGTCATCACAACCAACACCTTTGGCGCTCACCGGCTCAAGCTAAAAGACACCGGGCACAGTGTTCGGGAGGTGGTGACGTCGGCGGTGATGATCGCACGTGAAGCCATCGGAGAAGCGAAGGATAAATATGTAGCTCTCGACCTGGGTCCGATTGGCACTCTTCTGTCACCTCTCGGCACGCTTCCCTTTGAAGAGGCCATTGACATCTTTAAAGAACAGGTAGTGGCGGGAACAGAAGCAGGAGCAGATCTTATCATTATCGAGACAATCGGCGACCTGTATGAGGCGAAGGCGGCGATTCTGGCTGCGAAAGAATGCTCAGACCTGCCGGTATTTTGCACGATGACTTTCCAAGAGGATCATCGGACCTTTACAGGAACAGATGTCATCACCATGGTGAACGTTCTGCAGAGCCTGGGAGTCGATGCCCTCGGGGTCAATTGTTCTCTGGGTCCCGCACAGCTTCGACCGATTGTGGCGGAGGTTCTCCGCTACTCTGTTTTACCGGTCATTGTCTCGGCCAATGCAGGTCTTCCGCACGCCGGCGGGGAAACTGCTGAGTATGATATCGGAGCTGAGGAGTTTGCAGAAGAGGCGCTCATCATGGCAGAGATGGGGGTCAGAGTCATCGGTGGGTGCTGCGGCACGACACCTGAGTATATCCGTGAGATCCAAAGAGTACTCCAGGGGAGAAAACCTCAGAAGCTCACAGTGAGGAGAATGTCTGCCTGCTCATCATCCACTCAGACGATAGTTTTTGGAAACGATGTACGTATCATCGGAGAAAAACTCAATCCGACAGGTAGAAAGCGCCTGCAACATGCCCTCAAACACGCAGATATGGACTTCATTGTAAGAGAAGCCATTGCACAGCATGAAACGGGCTCGCATATTCTCAATATCAATGCAGGACTTCCTGACATTGATGAAGCGAAGACGATGGTCCGCGTGATCACAGAGATCCAGTCCATCCTTCCCGTGCCTCTAATGATCGACAGTTCAAATACAGCCGCCATGGAGGCCGCTTTACGCGCCTACAACGGCAAGCCCATCGCCAACTCCGTAAACGCAAAGAGATCCAGCATGGATGCGATCCTCCCGCTGGTGAAGAAGTACGGCGCCATGGTCATCGCCCTGACTCTCGATGAAGACGGCATTCCCCAAACAGCAGAAAAAAGGCTGGAGATTGCCGGGAAGATCATGGAAGAAGCAAAGAAGTATGGGATTCCTGAAGAAGATATTTTGGTTGACACACTGGTACTCACAGCCTCCGCAGAACAATCAAATGTCCTAGAGACTCTCCGGGCGATCCCTATGATTAAAGATGCCTATCGAGTCAATAGTGCACTCGGTATCAGCAATGTCTCCTACGGGCTACCGGAACGCCACAAACTCAACAATACTTATCTTGCCATGGCACTTGCGCTGGGAGTAGATGCTCCGATCATCGACTCGACAGATGAAAGAGTGATGGACATCATCCGTTCGTACCGCGTGCTAGCTAATAAGGATGAGGGGAGCGTAGAGTACATTGAGAGGAATACCGACCTTCCCCCAAAAGACAAACAACCTCTGCCGCGTGAAGAGTCAGATCTAAAAGAGATCATAGTAAAAGGCCTTAAAGAATCCGCAGGGAAGAAGACAGAAGAGCTCTTGAAAAGCTACAGTGCTTTGGAGGTGGTGAATCAGTGGATTATTCCTGCACTGGATCAGGTAGGAGAACAGTATGAGAGGCTGGAGGTTTTTTTACCTCAGCTCATCCGCAGCGCCGAAACATCCAAGCAGGCTTTTGATGTCATCAAAAAGAATATGTCCCGGGAAGCGCAGGAGAGACAGAGTGCAGGAAAGATTCTTCTGGCAACGGTTCAGGGGGATATCCATGACCTGGGAAAAAACATCGTCAAACTGATCTTGGAAAACTATGGCTATGA
>CALFKA010000007.1 GCA_937880545.1 uncultured Clostridia bacterium
ATTCAGTGAAGCCGTGGCCGCTACGATTTGGCCCAAGGGGAGGCCACCCTTCAAGCCTTTTAATGCGACCAACAGGTATAAAAAGAGCACAACAACTTGATTTATCGAAAGGGAGAACATTTGGGTGTTGCTCCAAGCCTGATGAATGGCTCGGATCATTTTTGCTACCGAGCCCTTTTGGCCGGTATCATCATCAAACCATTTTTGGATATGAGATTGTTGACGATACAGCCGAATCTCTTTTCCGTTTTCAGGGTTTAGCAACATATCAGCCAGATAATTGAACATCGTATTCGCATGATGAATCGTCTCAAACAATTTCTTTAATTTCTGATTCTGTTTAGTATGATATATCGCCGTCAGATAGCTAGATCCACTCAAAAGAGCGATCAGGGCGATAAGAAACACCCAAGAATCATAGATTGTGTTCGTTCGATATAAAAAGGCCGGTAGGATGAGCCAAACAGCTCCGATAATTGAGACAAAATAATATACAAAATCTTTAAGACGGTTGGCGATCATCTCATAGCTACCTGTTCCGCTGTATCCGATAATTGTGATCTTTTGCCGCAAGTCTTTGATCGCGGGGTCTTCAACATACTGAAACTCCATGTCGATGCTTTTGAGATTGCGAACGATTTCAAGCTTCATGTAGAACTCTGCCTGTTCAAATTGGTGGATATAGTTGAATAATCCGCTGATGATTTGCGAAACAAAGATTAAACTGAGGCCTATTGTAATAAATTTCATTAAATCAGTATAATCTATCGTCTGTGACAACTGATTGATTATCTCACGCGAGATGTAGACTGAAATGAGCGGAAAGATCGCACTAAAAAAACCGGCAATCAGACTGATGATTACAAAGCGCTTTGAAAGCTTGAAGGTATCTTTAATGACACGAAAAACTAAACGCTTCACTCTCGCTCTCCTTCCTGATAGTAGTAGGCTTGTTTATCATACATTTGCTGATACTTGCCTCGCATGTCCATCAGCTGTCGATGTGTACCGTCCTCTATAATCTTCCCGTCTTCAAGAAACAAGATGCGATCACAAAATTGTGTGGTGGCCAGACGATGCGTAATAAAGATCGAGAGTTTATCCTTAGAATATTTATGATACCGTCGATAGATCTCACTCTCTGCCAGTGGGTCAAGTGCAGCCGTCGGCTCATCCAAAATAAGCACCGGGGCGTCTTTATAGAGTGCCTGAGCTAATTTTAGTTTCTGGTGCTGTCCGCCGGAAAGTGTTACCGCTTCAGCATTCATCTCACGCACCAAGGGTGTATCATCTCCCAGGGGAAGCCCCTGCGTGACTTCTAAAAGCCCCGAATCTTCTAATACTTTTCGATACTTTACCTCGTCATACGCACTGTCCTGCAAGACTGTTTCTCTGATCGTCATCGGAAGCGGAAAGTGATCCTGAAAGACAACGCTAAACAAGCGATAGTAGTCATTGACTGCAAATCGTTGATGATCCATACCATTGATCAAAATCTGGCCTTCTTGTGGCTGGTAGAGATGTAAGAGCAGTTTGACTAGGGTCGTCTTGCCGGCACCATTAAGTCCAACTAAGGCAATCTTTTCGTTTTGGTGGATGGTGAGATTGAAGTTTTTGAAAATTGGACGATCGCTTTGCGGATACGTGAAGGTTACGTTTTTCAGCTCAATCGTATCGATCAATTCGGGTAAAGTCTGTTTCGCCACATGATTAAACAGTGGCGGGTAATGGAGAAAATGCCGTAAATGGCCAGCGTCATTGCTGTCATCAAGTAAGTCGAATAAGACATTGATAAGTTCGCTTGAAGCGATCGCAATCATACTGATGGCGCCGATGTAAAATGTCAGCTCTCCAACATTGAGGCGTCCTTCGATCAATTGTAGGATCAACACGGAGTAGCCATAGAATGTCAGCAGCAAGATCAAAAATGCGCTGATGAACTGCCCGCCAAACACGACCCGAGATCGGCGAACGGTGATATGCCTCAGGTTTTTTAAGACCTCCTCAAAGATATTCAAGAACCACGGTTGTACCCGATAGAGCCTAACATCTTTTGCCATCTTGAAATTTGAGGTTACTCGATGGAGGTAATAGTACTGGTCAATGTAAGTGGCTCGCTCGGCCTTGGTTTTATTGATGAAACGATGCTGAAAGAAGCGATACGCAATGACCAGTAGTATAAGCACGCCAATATAGCCTAAAAACCGAAGATCAATGGTACTTAGAAGCGAGCCAAACAGTGCAATCTTTAGCACCTGTTCCGTGAAGCGTTTAAGATTCAATGGAAATTTTTGTGTGAGTGAATCATTTGACTTGACGGTGCTAAAAGCAAGTTCTTTCGCCTTTTGAAAATCAGGATCTTCGAGCAGTTGATAGTCACTGTCGATCAGGACTGAACCTACCTCAGCAAGTTCTCTCATCCGAAACATATGAGATTTGACACGGCTTCTCAATTCTGATGCTTTCAGAGCAAGGCTTAGCCCACCGTAGATGACAATTAAGATCACCACCCAAAGAACAACTTGGCTAGTCTCGGCATGTTGCGCTACCATGTTGATGAGCTCTTGCGTCAGTCTCAGCCCGACAAATGAAATACCCAGCGCTCATAAAACCCCCAAGAGGATAAGCCAAAAGATTTTGGGGTCGAATCGTTTTACCCGCTCAAGTATAAAAGACAGATTGCTGATAGCCTGTTTCATATACACCTCTTAATAGCAGTGTAGCGAATAAAAAAAGAGGTGAGATTATTTTCTCACCAGTGGTTCACATTTTGACCTGAGTGGTAAGGTAATCTCGCTTGAGAAGACACCTTCTTCACTGGCTCGACTGATCCAGCCATTGTACTTCGCAACAATCTGATCGATGCGTGAGATGCCAAAGCCATGATCCAGGCCGAACTTTGTATTGAGAAGATCACGTACTTTGCCGCGAGAGCTGTTGGTGCAGTTAATATAGAGATTTCCCTTGATGGGAGCAATATAAAGTCGTATAAATGGTTCAGAACTCATAAGTGCTGCTTCATAGGCATTACTCAGAAGATTGCCTAGCAGTATACCCATATCAACAGGAGTGATATGCAGATCTGCAGGTACGATGGCTTTGGCATCGAGCGTGAATCCGTGTTGTTTGGCAAGGGTCAACTTCGAATTCACCACCGCATCGACCGCCACATTGCCACTTTGTACAATCGTATCGACAGTATTTAGCTCATGCTCCATTTGATCAAGATATTCTTCCAATTCACTGAGTTGATTCAGTTGCAGATGGGTTTTGAGTACCTGAAGCTGGTTGCGATAGTCATGTCTGATACCTCTCATTTGGCGATAAATGGACTCCACTTCTTCTACGTGCTGATCGATCATGCGTGAAACATGCGCAGCGTTTTGTCTTAGGTTGAAGATTCGAATGGAGAGAATGAATACTACTAGCACCAATAACCCAGGGAAGAAATAGATCATCATAGACTGTATCCCTGCTTGCGATAGTGGCTCACAAAAGCCTGTAGAACTTCTTTTGCTTGTCGGCGCGACAGAGGGATGATATGTTCATTATCCAGCACGACATGATCCCTGTTTACCTGATAGATGTGGTCGAGATTGACAAGGTAAGCTCGATGGGTCTGGACAAAGCGCCCCGAGAGCTCCTCCATAAACTGTCCTATGGATTTGCGGACCTCCATGGCACTATCTTTCAGGCGTATCTCACACAAATGCCCCCGCGCTTCAATAAAGTAGATCTCATCAAGCAAAATCTTCCTGCGATCCACCAAGAGAAACTCATCGTCACCGGGAAGGGCTTGCGCCACTCGCTCAAGCGTTTGTTCGAGTCTCTCAAGTGTTACAGGCTTTAATAGGTAGTCAAGCGCCAGGACCTCATAGCCTTTGATTGCATACTGGGTATACGCGGTGATAAATACGATCGCCACCTCCGGCAGTACCGCACGGATCTTTCGGGCGACTTCCAGCCCGTCCATTTCCGGCATCTCCACATCCAAAAAGATGACATCGACATCGAGGTGGTCTTCCAATGCGAAAAAGAATTCATCGCTCCCCAAATAGAAGAAGGCTTCCACGTCCTTTTTTAGCTGATGCAGCAATGTGCGCACTGCCTGATGCTGTAGTTTTTCATCATCAACAAACATCGCTTTGATCTTTTTCATACCATCAGTGTAGCACAGGAATCTTCACGAACAACCCCCTCTCTTTTAGCTCGGAAAGCGATTTAAATAGAAATGATTCTGTACGAAAAGAACAGGGAAGAAAACGAAAACGATCCATAATTCTGGATGTGGGTGGAGGAGTGACGCCGTCAGTGGCGGTGATTCTTCTGTTCTTTCTAAGCAGCCAACTACCATCCGCAAGAGGGGATGCACTTCGCCTAGGCTAAACAGATCATCAAAGCTATCGAGGACGGGGAGATTCTTTGGGACTGCTGGTAGTGGTATATGATGAGTTCAATAAGGAGTGGATACTACGAAAGTAAAAAAGCCCATTTGGGCTTTTTAATAGGAGTTAAGAAAGGCAGCAATCAGCTCTTTGTGTTCTCCCCGCACCACCATGTGATGGTTGGCGATCGGTCGCTTTAGGAAGTAGTCCAGCGGTTCGTCCATGCGAAGCCGAATCTGTGTCCGACACATGTCATCCTCATGCAGGTTTTGTGTCAGTGTCCCTTCCATGGCAACGTAGTCTTGAAAGTTCTCCTTCATCTTGAAGAGAGTATAACGCTCTTCGGAGAGATCGGCGGAGATCGCCAAGCCGATGCCACTTTCATAGTGCGTCATGAGAGTATATTTTTTTGGCATGTTGAGAGGTAAAACACAGTGTGCCAGTACGATCTCACGGCTATTCAGGTCGAGTCTGGCAGGATTACTCATAAATATCGGCTCTCCTGTGAGCTCGGCGAGTACCGTCATGGAGAGAAGGCTGCGCTCATCTCCTTCACAGGCTGCGTGGATGCCCTGGGCGTTCAGGAGTGCCAGTGCCAGGCATCCTGAGGTCTGAAAAGGTTCCAAAAGATCGAAGCATTTGATGGAGATTCCTTGGAGATTGTACTTTTCCACGAGTCTTCGGACGCCTCCGTAGACATAGAGTGCCTTTTCAAGTTCAATAGAGGGAACCTGTTTGGATCCCAGCTCTTTGGTGAATTCGTCTTCAGGATATTCTTTCTTGTCGATCTCCAAGCGAAGCTCTTCCATCGGCAGATCGATCAGCTCGATGCCGCTTTTCTCTTTTAGAAGCTCTCTGTCGATCGTGCTGGCAATGAGCCAACCGGAAGGTTCTGTGACACCCAGGCGAAGTGTTTTTAGTTTTTGCTTCACCGAGTGGATGCGCAGGAGTCCTTTGAGCTGACAGGCCAGTTCCTGCATATTTCCGTGAAGGATCTGCCCTGGAATGCCTTTTTCTTGAAGCCAGGAGAGGATCTCCATTGAAGCGGCCAGGGAGTTGCGTTTCTCCATCGTCAGAAGATACACGGGTCCTTTTAAGTGGTTGTAGCGACTGACAAAGACTTCTTCCGTTCCGCCAGAGGCAATGAAGAAAAGGGGAAGACTTCCTTCGGACAGCTCTATCTTGTCATCCATCAGAACTTCTTCTCCCAGTTCTTCTGATAGCTGTTTTAAAAAGAGTTTGCTGACATCATCAAAATGTACATCGACATGGTTGCTGCGCAGATATTTAACTTGGATCATATTTCCTCCACTATATGTCTTTATTATAGACGAAAAAAACCGTGAAAAGTGACAAGTGAATCAGACTCATATATGCATAAGCTTCAGCAAATGAAGAAGACCACCGAAGCAGAGATTTCAGTCCGGTGGACTTTTTGCAGAAGTGGTACATATATATTTTCTACAGAAAGATTTCTCCCTTTGCCAGAGTGACGGCTCTTCCGCCGATGTCGATACGGTTCTTTTCACTCTCAACGAGAAAGCTGACGACTTCCGATGGACGCCCCATGGCCTCTCCCTGGATGAATACTGTCTGCTCCCCTTTGTTTAGAAGATTATTTTTGTAGAGATAGTAGGTGAGAGCTCCGTTGGAGGTTCCTGTGGCCGCCTCTTCGTTGATCGCATACCTTGGGGCAAAGTTTCGCACATGGAAGCGCCCATCAAGCGCACTCAGTGTAAAAGCATGAACGCCCACGACATCATATTCTTCTGAAAGCTCCGTCAGTCCCGGAAAGTCCGGTTGAATGGCTGCGAGCACCACTTCATCTTTTACAGGAAGGATGATGTCAGGAAGACCGGTGGAGATCATCTCCGGAAGAAGTTGACTTTCTCTGTCGGGAACAGACTCGGGGATACCCATCACAGATCGGAAGAGCACACGTCTGAACTCCAGTC
>CALFKA010000008.1 GCA_937880545.1 uncultured Clostridia bacterium
TGACTGGAGTTCAGACGTGTGCTCTTCCGATCTGGATGGTATTACCTATGCGTTTTTGTGAATCTTGATCCCCGGCCCCATGGTGCTGGTCAGGGAAATGTTCTTAAAGTAGATGCCTTTCGAAGCTGCAGGCTTCACTCTTTGAATCTCATCGAGAAATGCGTTGACATTTTGGACGAGTTTCTCGGCGTCAAAACTGAGCTTCCCTACGGAAACGTGGATCATATTGGCTTTGTCCAGACGATACTCTACCTTACCGGCTTTGATCTCTGCTACAGCCTTTTCCAGGTCCATCGTCACAGTACCGCTCTTGGGGTTGGGCATGAGCCCTTTGGGTCCCAGGATACGTCCGAGCCTTCCAAGGAGCCCCATCATATCGGGAGTGGCGACGATCACATCGTAATCAAACCACTGTTCTTCTTGGATCTTTTCGATCATATCTTCGGCTCCGACAAAGTCGGCTCCGGCGTTTTCTGCTTCCGTCGCTTTCTCCCCTTTGGCGATGACGAGGACTTTTCTGTCCTTGCCGGTGCCATTGGGCAGCACCATCGCGCCGCGGATCTGCTGATCGGCGTGGCGTCCATCGACGCCCAGGCGAAGGTGAAGTTCTACCGTTTCATCGAATTTGGCACTTTTCGTTCCCTTGAGCAAATCTACTGCTTCTGCGATTTCATAGCTCTTGGTCGGATCTACCATCTGTCGATTGTCAATGGTTCTTTTTCCTAGTTTCATTTTTTTCCTCCGTGGTCCAAACGGGTCCATCCTCCCACAGGTTTGTCCTATTTCTCGACGGTGACACCCATGCTTCGTGCAGTGCCTGCGACAAGTCGCATAGCGGCCTCCACACTGGCTGCGTTCAGATCAGGCATTTTAATTTCTGCAATTTCTCGCAGCTGAGCCTTTGTCAGTTGTCCCACTTTATCTTTTTGTGGCACACCACTGCCAAGTTCAATTCCCAGGGCTTTCTTAATCAGAACAGAGGCCGGGGGTGTCTTGGTGATAAAGGTGAACGATCTGTCGGCGTAGACGGTGATGACGACAGGGATCAACAATCCTCCCTGGTCTTGCGTCTTCGAGTTGAACTCCTTCGTGAACTGCATGATGTTCACGCCGTGCTGACCCAGAGCGGGACCCACGGGGGGAGCCGGTGTCGCCTTACCTGCGGGGATTTGCAATTTGATCAGACCGATTACTTTCTTAGCCATCTATTGCTCCTCCTTTAATATCTATAGGAAAGCCTTACAGCTTTTCTATCTGTCCATATTCCAGTTCTACCGGTGTCTCCCGGCCAAACATGGAGATGAGAATGGTCAGCGTATGCTTCTCCGTGTTGATCGCTCTGACAATTCCCACATAGTCGGTGAAGGGGCCGGAGATAATACTCACGGTGTCCCCTACTTCTGCTGTCAGTTCCGGCAAGCTCTGCACAAGACCCATGTTTCGGAGTTCTTCTGCACTCAGCGGAACAGGCTTGCTGCCCGGGCCGACAAAGCCCGTGACGCCCTTGGTGTTTCTCACCACATACCAGGACTCATCGTTCATATTCATGCGAACGATAACATATCCCGGAAATACTTTTCTCAGCTTCTTTTTCTTTAGACCGTCTTTGACCTCGACCACTTCTTCCATCGGAACTTCGATGTCCGTGATGACATCTTCCATGCCTCGGCTTTCGACGATGCGCTCCAGACTGGCTTTGACTTTGTTTTCATGACCGGAGTATGTATGTACTACATACCAATGGAGCGGGCCTATCTTTTTACTCATATCCCTCTCCCTACAACACTCGGAAGAAGAGGAAGTTGAAGAGGATATCGGCCAGCCCGATAAACACGGCAATGATCAGAGTCATAGCAATGACCAGAAGTGTATAATTGATGAGTTCTTTTTTTGTCGGCCACGTGACCTTCTTCAGTTCTCTCCATACACTTGCGAGGTAGTTCTTTACACGCTCAAAAAAGGAGCCCTTTTTTGCCTTTGCCATGGCGACCTACTTCGTCTCTCGGTGGACAGTAGAAGTGCGGCAGGTTTTGCAGAACTTCTTGAGCTCCAGACGATCCGGAGTATTTTTCTTATTTTTTGAAGTATTATAATTACGGTTTTTGCATTCCGTACATGCGAGGGTAATTTTTACTCTCATAGGAGACCTCCATCAAACGACACAGTTACTAGAGTACCCTATCACAGCTCTGTGTTCATTGTCAACACAAACTTGCAGGCGCCATGATGAAAAGCCCTGCAAGAAATAAGGTTCTCAGATGCTTCTCTATTATAGAGGAACAGACCGACACTTGCAACGGATTTCGCCACTCATGCGTAGCTTTTTGGATCCAGATAGCCTTCTAGCCGGATTTCATACGCTTCTAACAGAGTTTCTCTGTGAGGAATTGTCACAGGAATCCCCCATTCGTGGAACAGTCGCTCTGTAAAGAGAGGGTTTAATACCAACATGGGTCCGAGCAGATAGGTCCCGATAAAGTTGCGATAGTGAATGCCCTCCCCTTCCAGTCCCTTGTGCATGCCAAAGCCACGGACGGTTTGGAACAGGTAGGGAAAGTCGGAGGGATTGGTGGGATAGTTCTGAGTGAACTGTGTCTTCGTGCCGGCCACCTGTAGCTCTTCATACGCTCCTACGTACAGGTCCGTCAACCGGTCCATCAACTGCCTTCGAGCTTGCATTTCAAAGATACCAAGTCCCGGGATCCGCTCTCCTTCATCTGTGAGGATCGACGTACCCAGCACCTCCAGCGCATTTCCGGTAAAGAAAAAGCGATCCCCCGCTTCAACCCTCTCCCTTACCTCTTCCTTATAAGGCATAAGAGCCCGAAGAATCTTTTCTTGTGATTTTTCTGAAGAGGGACCCATATAGATCAGATCCACCCGCTCTGTCAGAAAGGCCGGTTTTTGCAGAAGCTGTGTCCGGATAATCTGTGCCTGAGGGAAAAGAAGTTCTAGAAAGAGCTGATGGCCGATTTCTCCAAAGAGGTTGGCGATTTCAGGATACAGAAACTCAATTTTCATCTTTTGCCTCCCTCGCCAGTTGTGCCACTTTCTCACGCACCTGCATCATCTCGGGAATATTGTCGGTATCGTTGAGAATGTAGATCTTATCTACATTTTTATAATCAATGGCATGAGCGATGTCTGAAGAAAAGGTGCCAAACGATGTAATCTTTTCCTTATCTATCCCCGCCAATAAGAGCCTTACCTCAACATCTTTGTGACGCTTGCCCAGGGTAATGAACTGTACGATATTGTCCTGCTTCAGGAAGTGGAAATCAATATCATAGAGCCAGGCGATATTCTCCTCATTCTTGCCACCCGCTTTGATCTCGGTGTTTCCAAGGATGACGGCAATGCGTCCTGTTTGTTTTCGAATATAGTCAAAGCTCCTTGAGGAGGCGATGGGATTGATTGCCTTTGCCATCAGGAACACAACGTCGATGTCGCCGCAGCGCTCTTCCAAGAAACGACTTTCGATGACTTTAATCTGATTGAATGTCGCCTGCAGATCCTCCATGGAAAAGCCTGCTTCATGGAGAAGCGTGACACTTGAGAGGAGATTGTAGAGGTCGACGATATTTTTGCTCGGAAGCGAAAATTCCCACTCCACTCCCCGATGGTTCAGGTAGCAAGTCTCTTTCTGTTTATCGATTCTCGTGATCGCATAATCGCGGGGAGGATTCGTATGTCCACAGTTTTCACAGGTAAAGCGCCCCAGGTGATTGTAGCGGACAAAATCTTTGCGCAGAGGATGATCGCACTCCGGGCAATTTTCAATGTCGATGACATTGTTGTTGCGGCCTTCCTCTTCCCCCTCTAGCGGATCGATCCCAAAGGTGACATGGCGGTTATCTTTCCCCAGCCTCGAGGAGATTAGGTCGTCGGCGTTGACGATAAGCGTCGTCTCTTTCGGAAGATTGTCGTCGATGAGATCGAAGATAAAGTCTACATGGGCATTGCGCTTGTAGGAGTCTCGGAAGAGATTTGTCACAATCAAAAATTCCGGTGTCATCCCGCGGTAGATATGCTTCGAGCTCCTCTCATCGATCTCCATGATTCCGTAGTCGTAGGGAAGTTCACCTTTCCAAGAGGTGTGCTCATAGAGAGTACTTATGAGACCTTCTACGGTATTGGAGCCGTAACTGTTATGGATGTATTTTACACCCCGACTCGTCAAAAAATCGGCGATAAAATGAGCCGTGGTGGTCTTTCCATTTGTGCCCGTCACACCATAGAGGTGGACAGGTTTCTTCAATTGTTTTAGGATGTCCGGATTTACCATGAGAGAGTAGTATCCGGGAGAAAATGTGGCGTTGCGGCCAATGAGGAGCATAGCTTTGCGAAGAAGCTTCCCGTACCATAATGCCACATAGAAGCGGATGCTTTTGGCCATGAGCCTTCCTTTCTGGTTTTGATATGTGTTTTATTATAGATGATGGATAACCTTCTGAAAAGTCAAATACCGGTCCCTCTTCCCCCTTTTGATATTTTTTGGTAAACTCATAGACGTGAACAAAAGGAGTTATCATGGATATTGAGCATTTGTTGATGGAGTTCGTCCCCCACATTGCCGGCATCATTGAAAGCATCGGCATTGCGATCATATTGTTTGCCACGATACAGACCGTCTGGATGCTGATTAAAGGCGGAATGAATTTTTCTGACACCCGACCCGGTCTGAAACTATCCCAAGCTCTCGCTCTGGCCCTTCAGTACATCATGGCCGGAGAGATTTTGAAAACTATCATCATCCAATCCCGCGACGATATCTTTCTTCTGGCAGGTGTCGTAGTGCTACGAGTGGCATTGGCCTTTGTCGTCCATTGGGAAATTAAGGCAGCCAGTGAAGAGGTGAATCTTACCGAATCTTTGGAGAGCGAGAAAAAAGAGCCCTAAAGGCTCTTCAGTAGCGAAGAAACTTTCTTCGAATTCTCTTGTACAGGGGGTACCAAAAGGTGCCCTCGTATTTTTTCTGGAAACGATAGCGCTTCATCGCTTCTTCTCCCAGTCGATATCCCAATCCGTCTTCCACGACGATCTGACAAGGTATGCAGGAGCCACAGCTTTCGCCTTTTACGGGATAGTGGCAAAACCAGGTGGAGTTTAAGATGTCCATCCATCCTTCGTGTTCTTCAGAGATCTCGATCATCTTATGGCGGGACGTATCGTAGATGGGAAGGCGAAAATTCTTAAAGAATGTATACATATCTTCGCCGACAATCTGCGGGTCAATAAGATAATAAGAGTATTCTTCATCCTCTACGATATGGAGCATACGCGAAACGTTCTTTCCAAGAGCGTCATCAATGAGACCTTCTCCCGGCTCTATGCCGATCTCGATCCCCGGATAGAGGTAACTTAGCCTTGAGAGATATTCATACTGAGGTCCACAAGGCGCTCGGCGGTTGACGTCTTCATATGCTTGTGTGATTTCGGGCATCTGCGGAATCTGTGCATAAGGGAGAATGAGGATGTCCTTGAGCTCTGCCTTTGTCTCAGCTAGCGCCCGGATGCGCTCGAGAAGTTTTTTCATCGTCGCTTCTTCTGTAGATGCGGAATATCTGCCCGGATAATTGACATATACCGGTTCAATCGGACGATGCAAAAGGCTCAATTGCAACAGGCGGAAAGTAGAATCCCACCCCCCAGTCCAGAGCAAGCGGATGGTATTGTCTTTTTCCTGATGTTGTGTCATTTCCTGATTCATAATAACTCCATTGATTCTATTCTCAGAACACCTGCTGTCTGGCAAGTTTTCATGTCTTCTTGTCTGACAGACACATCTTACTATATTTCTTGGCGCCTATCAATGAATCGTTGATCATCAAACGCTTGGCAGGGAGGCTGTTGGCTATTTCCCGCAGCAACTCTTCAGGCATAACATCGCTCATATATGATCTTTCGAGGGCTTCATCTGGAGTCCCTTTTGTCACTGCGCTTGGAAACGTTTTTAATGTGTCGCTTGGAGACTCTCTTCTATTTCCTTTTCTGTGTGACGGTGCCTATGCGTCTGTGTATCAGTGATGTGATGATGAGCATGGACATGAGCAATGGTATGCTCATGCTCCTTTCCTGCATGTGTATGGGTAACAAGGTGGGTGTGAATATGTCGATGTTTGCTGAGCAAAGTTTCCAACACAATAAATACCGTGCCGATAATCATTATACTAAAGGCGAGAAAGAAGGATGTAGTGAGCCTCTCACCCAGCACAAGGAAAGATAACAAGACACCGAGGAACGGAGTGACAGCATAAAAGGCACTTGTCTTTGCCGCCCCCAGATCCCGCTGAGCTCTGACATACAAGAAGATACTGAGTCCATATGCCACAAAGCCGAGGAGCATAGAGAGGAGGATGAAAGGCATATGGGGGATGGTCTCACCCATCATGTTTGCAATCAGGAAGGATCCCGCACCAGAGAATAATCCCTTTAATGTCACGATTTGATACGTACTTTTGTCTGAGATGCTCCGTGTGTAGTTATTCTCTAAACCCCAGCAGGAGGCCGCCAGCAGAACAAAGAGAGACCCATAAGAAAAGCGTAGGCTTCCTGCTCCATCGAAGGAGAGAATCACACTTGACAGAGTGATGAGTGCGATAGCGACCCAAAGTCTCTTTGCTATTTTCTCTTTGAAGAAGAAAAGAGCGAACATGCTGGTCGCGACAATCTCAAAGTTTCCCAACAGGGAAGCGTGGGAGGAAGAGCCTATACTGACGCCGATCATGAGAAAGATAGGAGCCAGGATGTCGAGCACGATCATGCCGATGACATAGGGCAGGTCTTTTCTCGAGAGACGTTCATTCTTCTCTTCGCGCTTCCAGCGAAGTGCATACAAAAGAGCGATACCGATCCCTGTACCAAGATACAAAAAAGAAGCCATATACGTTGGCGCAACACTCTTTAAAAGAATCTTAGAAAACGGCACACTGATGGCATAGAACACAGCGGCCATAAAAGCAGACAGCATCGCTGCGAGCTTTCTATTCTTCACATTCATTTTTACTCTCGCATGTTCAAGAAATAGCAGGTGGCTTACTGCTATTTATTACCCTTGTTACTCCGAGAGA
>CALFKA010000009.1 GCA_937880545.1 uncultured Clostridia bacterium
TCTTTCTTTCACTGGTAACTTAACGATGTGCTAAAGAAAGTGTAGCAGATCCAAAATATACCAGTACCAAAATGTGTGTCTTTACAATAGCTTCCGTCTATTTAATGAGACCATAAGTTTTACGTCATGGTGTCTGCTCTTTGAATATTCTGATTTCAAACCCCATGTTTTGCTCTGCAAACGTTGGTATGGCGACGATATCTTCACAACGCAATTTAATCACACTCTATTTTCATAGTCTAATTTATAATGCTGATAGATTTGCCGCTCTAATAGAGGGATCTTATTTTGTGAGTACTAAGTAAGGGTACTTCGTCCTAACGATCTATATTGTTCATTTCTCGTAGCAAAGTAGGGACATTTTTATCAAGATCTTCACATGTGAGCGCCAAGCGTTCATTTGTCACAGGGGTTGCACCCATATTGATCGGTTCAGCCGATATTAAATGACCAGCAGACAAAGCTTGACAAATCTTAAGACACGAAGACTTGACGAGAGTAGCCCAGAAAGATATATTTAGGTATATATAAATATATTTGATATAGTAAAATATAGCTATATCTTCCTACTCTCATAAATATGTATCATTTCTTAATAGGAGGTTATAACAAACAGAGTTTAATACTCGTAAGAATAGATGGGGAGAAAGTATATCGGTAAAGATTATATACTTAATATTAAGAATGCGAGGTCTTAAATGTCAAAAAAATATTAGCCATTCTCTTGATTTTACAACTACTAACCACCACAGTTATCTTTGGGCACGCCGGTATTGAGGAGTCACATACCGTTGATCTCAATATTTCTGAAACAGCAGATTTAGAAAAGTCAGATACCACTGAAACTGATCAAGTGGAGACGGGCGATCCCGAAAGCTTGGACACCACTGTTTTCGAGGAGTTAATTACGGATGAATTAGATGAGTCGGACACGGATGTGTCGAATACATCAGTTCCTGAAGAGGAGTATAGTGTTGTCCTTGAGGAATCGAATGAGTTCGACTCCATTGATGCCCATGATGAGATAGAAGACAATAATCCAAAAATTGAAGAAATTATAGAATATGAAGAAGGTCCCGTAGAAACAACTGAAAATGAACTTGAGGAGACCATAGAAGTTGTCGAAATAGAACCTATGGCAGATCCCCTTGAACAACAAATGTCGTCACGCGGAACCATTGATTCTCATGTAACACAGTTAATCGTTAACCCAACGGAGCTTACTGATGGAGGAAAAGCAACCGTCCATCTGGAGTTTTCTGATACCGCAGGTAAGATAATCAGCGGGAACACCATTGATGTTACGTGGCCTACTTCAGGTGATCTTTATTTTGAGGGATTCGCGAAAACCGTAAAACTTGATGTCAAAGGACGCCACATCGGAGATGCGGTTATCACCAAAACCGGAGCGACCATTACTTTCAATGACAACGTGAACAATTTAGATGATGTGACCGGTTGGGTTGAATTTGAAATCCTGGGAAGGAACATGACCGACACTCCCGAGGAAAACACCAAAACCGGAACGATTAAAGCGGGCAATAAAACTGTAGAAGTATCTGTTACAAAACCCGTTTCCGGTACGGTTGGAACTTTCTACTATAAGACGGGAATGATAGACACCGGAGACACAGAACATGTCACCTGGTGGCTAAATATCAATAATGAAAAAGCCTACGTTACTGGCCAGATTCGTATTGATGATGAAATACAAGGTGGACAAGTCCTGGAGATGAATAGCTTTAATATTACCGTTTCCGGCGTTCATAATAAAGAGTATTATGGCGAAAATGCCATTGCCGATTTTATAAGTGATTTTAACGGCGCTGGAATTTGGGCAGACGCTGACAAAAATACTATTACGGTGATTATTCCTGAAAGTTGGGCTAGCTTAAATCAATTCTCTATTATGTACCTGACAAAAATTACCGAGCCAAATCAGGAGTGGTTTACCAACAACTCCAAAGCCTGGTTTCAAGAGAACAATAAACCTGCTGTCGTAGGGGAAGAATTTAATCACTCCGTAGAAAATATTCATGCTAGCGGCGAAGTCACCGGCACAGTTAAAGGCGAACTGAAAATTATCAAAGTTATCAATGGCACAGAAACTGGCATTAAAAATGTGGAGTTCACACTAAAAAGAGTAGATGGTACTGCCATTGTGGATGATCAAACCGAAATAACTCTGACAACTGATGAGAGCGGCATTGCCAATATAAAGAAACTACCGGTAGGTGACTACATTGTTAAAGAAATCAGTGCACCCGAATGGATTGCGTTTGATCCACTGAGCGCTCCGGAGTTGAACTTCTCCGTGAATGAGTCCGATACTGAAGGTACTCTCCTCAACATTGAAAATGATATGAAGAGAATCAATGTGTCAGTCACGAAGGTCTGGGAAGACAAAGAGGACCAAGACGGCAAACGCCCCGAGAGCGTGACGATGAAGCTCTTAGCTGATGGAGTTGACACAGGTAAAACGC
>CALFKA010000010.1 GCA_937880545.1 uncultured Clostridia bacterium
CCACCGAGATCTACACTCTTTCCCTACACGACGCTCTTCCGATCTCTCGACTCGACTCTTCGCAAAGGCTCTGGCATAGGAACCTGCAGAACCAATATCTGCTCCTTCGTGAGAGGTCGTTCGGGAATACGGTGGCGAGACTGAATCAACGTAGCTTCTTCCGTCTTGTCCGTCTCGGGTACTCCGGTCGTTTTATAGACAAGCTTTTTAATGTTGACGGCATTGACACTCTCATCTGTCCCCTGGTCAATCACTTTCAGGATGTCGTTTCGAGTTATCAGCGATAGGGTGATCTGAAGCCCTCCGGTCCCCCAGCCTCTAGCTATAGGCATCTCACGGGAAGCAAAAGGAATCTGATAACCCGGGATGCATATTGCTTTTAAGATGGAGCGTCTGATCTCCCTTTTGGAAGCTTCATCAAAGAAAGCGAAATTAAAGCGGGGATTCATTTGCTCTCCTTTCGAACTCCATCGAGTTCCGCCTGAAATGTGACATAGTGGGGAAGTTTCAGGTGAGAAATGAACCCTGTTGCCTCGACACTGTCGATATGCAAAAGCACGAACTCTTCCTGATGCGTAGGCACTTCACTGGGGTGTTCCAGACAGTTGTCGAGGATGCTCATGGCGATCGCTTTCGATTCGTTCTGACCGAAGCAGATGCCATAGCCGATCTCAAAGCGCATCTCTCGGCTTTTGTCTTCTCTTTCAATGAAGGTCGGGATGATGCTCTCCACCTCCGTGACTTCGATATCTCCGATACTGTAGCCGTCGTCCTCATCCTTTTCATCCATGGGATTGGCAATACTGACCGGAAGCCGTCCCACCCGCAGTTCTCCTACCGTGGGATGGACAGAACCAAATCCGCGAAGAGAGGCATAACCAAGTGCCGTCACAGCGCCGGTCTGTCCGCGGGTGAGTACCTGCAGTCGTTGCGAGCGGCTGCTCGGGAAAGTAAGGCTTACTTTCGTCACATCATCCGGTTCTTCTTCTGATACGGGATACTCCACCATCATTTTCTGCGCTCGAAGATAGTCGAGCACTTTGGGAAATTGCAGTTCACTTTCTTCATGCATTTCTAATTCATCCCACTTTTCCACGACCTGTCGGATCGCTTCTTTATCAAAATATTCTTCATCTAACAGGCGATGCGTATAGTCCCGGCTGGCGCCTAACAGCTGTCCCCCGGGAATATCCTTAAAGCTCGCCGAAATGCGACGATGGATACGCATCTCTTCACTCTTGATTTCGAGTGAATAGTGCTTTCTAGGGAGGGTGGACCGGTAGGCACGCAACAAAAAGACGCATTCCTCCGGCGAACCTTCTCCTTGGCAGATGGAGAGCGCAGCGAGATCTTCATCATATAGGCTTGCTTCACTCATCACCTGATCGACCAAGCTCTTCATCGACGACTTTACTTCCTCCGCCTTGAGGATGACGCCACCCTTGAACTGTTCATAGCGAACTTTTTCAATGGAAGCCTCGATTGCTTCTCTTCCGCCCTTTACCGTGACATATGCCATTAGCTTATCCTCTCCATTTTCGTCGTTCGGGGCAGGGCCATCAGCTGTCCCTGCTTGTCCAGTAGAAGAAGATCAAATCCTTTGGGATAATCACTATTGTTCTCTTGGCGTTGTTTGACAAATGTCTCGTGCAGCGGGATCTCTCTCTCCTTCGCAACTTTCATCCCCGGACCGGTGAGTCTGTATGTATCTCCCGTGAAACTTTCGACTTCCAGGATGATCATCGCTCCCAGATGAGGATCGATCAGGTCTCCCGTAGAGACATTCTTAAACACGCTTACTTTTTCCTCTTCACTGCTGGCCAGGGGAAGAAAGACAAACCGCGCTTCTTCTAATGGCGACCATTTGGCAAAAGTCAGCTCTCGTAAAAACTGTTGGGAAGGGCTTTCCGTTTCCGGAAGATAAAAGCTTGTTTCGCTGTCGAGAAGAGTCCAGGCGAGTAGCAGCGTCCCCGGAAGAAGACCTGCGCTTTCTTCTAATTTCTCAATTTCACTACTAACGCTTACGATCTCTCCGGGATAACTAAAGGCCTGAACCACTTTTCTAAAACCGGCTGCAATATCGTGAATCGCATCAAACATCAGCTCTTTACCTCTTCTTCCATCGTTTCAAAATGAACTCGGCTCACAAGAACTTTTGCACTTTCTCGAAGTCTCTGTTCTTTTTGACGCTGCATTTCTTCATAGATGCTGTTTTCCAGTTCACTTATCAGGGGGCTGTCGGCATTGAAGCAGGCATCGATCACAGCGAGCATCCTGGCTTCTTCCATCCGGTCTCCTCGAATAATGCCAAGACCTAAGCTTCCGTTTAGCCTCACACGGCACTCACTCACAAGCACTTCTCCTAAATAGAAGAGATGATGCCTGGCCGTTTCTCGCATCTTCATCATGACAAGCGCGTGGTGCGGTTCTTCGAGCATGAGGACTGAGTGCGATCTTACAATCTTTTCCTCCAACCTCTGAAGAAATTCTTTTTCTGCATGCACGAGCGTGTGTGTTCGTGTTCTTCGGTTCATGATTCCTCCTAACACTGCCGAGTATATCTTGGCGCCATGTTAAGTTTCTTAATGGGACGTTAAGGATTGATATTTTCTGTGTAAATAAAAAAAGACCCGAAGGTCAGAGGCGATACGTGAAGTAATCTCCTCGGTATAGCACCTTGGAAAACTCCAAAATTTCTCCGCTCTCCTGTACGCGCCACACCCCCTCATAGAGGAGAATCGGTACCAGCACGGGGCAGTTCAAAAGCGCTCTCTCTTCGCTTCCTCCCATCATGGTCTGGAGGGTTCCCTCTTCAAAAGAAAAATCCCTATATCCTTTCTCCTGATAATACTCCTGCATACTCTTCACATGTAAGCCGTCAACTTCAATGGAAGGAAATCGCTGGCCACTTACATAAGAGATATGAAGGGCTACAGGAACCTCTCCCAGCGTCCTTCTCCTATCTATGCGGTAGATGGGTTCCTCCGGAGGGATCTCCAATCGTGAAGAGAGCAAAGGATCACGCGAATGTGGATATACCCCCAGGTTTTCCGTCTGTACGTCAACTCCCTGCGAGTGCATTTTGTCAGTAAAGCCCGCACTTCCCGTCAGGTCAAGATCTATCTTTTTGTCGATCACCCTGATAAAATGGCCTATACCGGGTCTCTTCTCAACATAACCCATTTCTGAGAGCCACTCGTAAGCTTTGCGAACTTCATGACGGCTCACACCGTACTTGTAGCTCATCTCACTTTCGCTGGGTAGCTTTTGATTGTCTCTGTAGGATCTTTGATTGATATCTCTGAGAATATCGTCCAGAATGTTTCGCATATTTCCTCCTGACATCAGCATACCAAGCGGAAGAAAACAGAGGATTATACCAGTATTAACGAAAGGTTAATTCTGAACACCGAAATAGGAGGCAATGATGAAAAAAATCAACATAAAAGAAGCAAAATTCAACCCCTTTACACTTCTCAGTGACGACTGGGGTCTGATCACCGTGTGTAGCGGAGATCAAGAAAATGCTATGACGATCAGCTGGGGAGGGTTTGGTCATCTCTGGAATCAGGACGTCCTGTACCTGTTTGTCCGGCCACAGCGTCATACGTATGCCATGCTGGATGAGTCGGTTGTGGCGGTGACGTTTTTAGAACCCGGCCACAGAAAAGCTCTGGGATATCTTGGAAGCGCGTCCGGTGCGAGCGAAGATAAGATCAGCCAATGCGGGCTGCATGCAATACGAGATGAAAAGGGGTTGTATTTCGAAGAATCGGCCTTTCTTTTTACCGGAGAAATCCTCTACAGAGAATCACTCAAAGAAGATGCTTTTTTGGATCCATCTCTCGTCAAGACCTTTTACGAAAAAGGAGATTTCAGCGAACTCATCGTCTTTTCCGTCAAAGAGGTTCACGTCAAATAGCCTCTTAAAGACGGAAAAACCCGCCTTTTACGGGAACCCAGGGGCTCAGATAGCCCCCTGTCCTTCCCTCCGGTCCATACCGTCCGTGATCATCGCTGCCTCCGGTTACGGGCATCCTCAGCGAATCAATCATGCGCCTATCTTCCAGGGTGTGAGTAGGATGATTTCTCTCCACGCCATCAATCATTGAGACATACTTACTCAGTTCTTTCATTAAACCGGATTCTCCTGGATGCGCCAAAACGGCAAGTCCGCCGTCGGCATGTACCGCTTCAACAGCATCTCTCCAGTCGACGTATTCGATGTCTTCTGAGCAGATCCCCTCTCCCTTAAAGTGCCTGCGATAAAACGAGCCGTTGATTCCGTCGGCGATCCCCTGCTCCGTCAACATCTGGACGATGTGCTGCTTATAGATGACACCAGAGTGCGCAGACAGTTCTCTGACTCTTTTTTCATCTATCGAAAAACCTGCAGTAGAAAGGATATCGAGTTGGCGCAGACTTCTCTGCATTCTTTTTTCAAGCGTCGGACTCACAAGTTCACTGATTGTTTTTCCTTCTCCGTCGAACCCATATCCCAGGATATGGACTTTTTTCCCCGTTTCCTTATCCATGGCGCTGATCTCAACTCCTCGTAAACAGAGGATGTGATACATCTCAGAGTACTCTTCCACCACCTGCCAATGATCCACTCGATCGTGATCGGTGATGCTCACAAGATGAATTCCATTTTCTTTCGCCATCAAAAACACCTCTTCCAAACTCCTGGAAGAATCCGAGTGATTTGAATGGAGATGGAGATCCGCTCGGATGGGAGCATCCATTTTATTAAGTTCTATCAGGTCAAGAGGCCGGTACATACACATTCTCCTTCATTCGTTTCTTCAAGCAAAAGTTGCTGTTATCCCCTTTTATCTATTAGCTGATTCCATCTTAACGAGCGACAATCGTTCTCTTCAAGGCAATACATGTTAAATCCATGTGACTTTTCGATGAAGAGAGCGCAAAAAAGCCCGGATGAGTAATCCGGACTTCTCGGTTTGTCTAATGAAGACTTGGCACTTTTATCTCTTCTTACTCAAATTTGTCGTAGAAGATGCTCTCTTCCGGCATTCCCTTTTCTTTCAAAGTGGCGATGACAGCATCGATCATGGCGTTGTTGCCGCACAGATAGGCTTCCATATTGGAGGCGTCTTCGATGAACTGAGGAATCGTGTCTGTGACGCGGCCTCGAAGCCCGTCCCAATTGTCTGATTCTTCCGGTCGTGTCAGCGAGAAGTAGTACTCGATTTCCGGGATCTCTTTTTGAATCTCCAGCAACTCCTCCATCATATACAGGTCGGCTTTGTGCCGCGCACTGAAAAAGACGCGTGCCTTCCGGTGGATCTTGTGGTTTCGCATATAGCGCAAGATGCTCATGATGGGAGCAAGGCCTGTTCCGATGGCCGCCATCACCATCTCTTTATCAGTATCCTGATAGAAGAAGTGACCAAAAGGCCCAATGATCTCTAGATCATCGCCCTCTTTTAGATGGAAGTGGACATAGGTGGTGGCGATACCTTCCGGGATATAGCCGATGAAGAGTTCTAATTTGTCCTTGACATCGGGACTGGAACAGATGGAATAGGCTCGGTAGATTTCCTCATCGCTGTTTTCATACTCAGGCGCAAGGATCTGTACGTATTGTCCTGCCTTAAATTCCATCGCATCTTCCGGGGCCAGCTGTAGCGTCAGATGCTTGATCTTATCCGTCACATCGACGATGGACTCGACCTTTGTGAAGTATTGTCTGAGCGAGAGATACTCTTCCGGAATCCCGATCTTCATGTCGCGCTTGACTTTGACCTGGCAGGTGAGACGCACGTGATTCTCGCGCTCTTTCGGCGTGATATGGGGCGCCTCTGTCGCTAAGAACTCGCCGCCACCTTCAAAAACCTGAGCGGTACAGTAGCCACATGTCCCCTTTCCACCACAGGCGGAGGGGATGAAGATGCCGTTATCGATCAGAGTGGAGAGAAGCGTCTCTCCGCCCTGCACTTCTAATACTTTGTCGTCATTGACGGTGATATTGCATTCACCGTAGTTGCCCACGGTGTTCTTGGCCACGCTCATCAGCAGAGCGAGTGTCCCGCCGATCCCCGAGAGGATACCGACACTTTGAAGGATTTCTACGTAGTCCATGTTTCCTCCCTATGAGATATTGATGATGCCGCTGAAACCGATGAACGCCAGTGCCATCAGCCCTGTGGCGATGACGGCGATCCCGGCTCCTTTGAGCCCTTCCGGAACCGGTGCTTTTTCAATGCGCACCCGGATCCCGGCGAGCATGGCGATAGCCATCATCCAGCCAATGCCACTGCCGACGCCAAAGGCAATCGACTGCAGGAAGCCATACTCACGGATGATCATAAACAGTGCCACGCCCAGGATGGCACAGTTGACGGTGATCAGGGGCAGAAAGATACCCAGCGCATAATACAGACTGTCAAAGTAGCGCTCGATGATCATCTCAGAAAGCTGCACGATGGCGGCGATGACGATGATGAAGACGATAAAGCGGTAGACTTCCAGCCCTGCCGGGACGAGAATGTAGTGATAGACCAGCCAGTTGGCGGCCGATGTCACAGCCAACACGAAGGTAACCGCCTGACCCAGGTTGACGGAGGTGCGAATCTGGCTGCTGATGGCAAGGAAGGAACACATCCCCAGGAAATTGGCAAGGATCATATTATTGGTAAAGATCGATGCAAAGAAGATGACTAATGGACTCATGCCTGCCCTCCTTCTTTTTTGTTATTTGTGATCCAGATGAGGATGCCCAGCATGAAGAACGCTCCGGGAGGCATGATCATCAGCGTCCAGTTGGTCCAGGAAGCCCCCAGAACCGGGAAGCCAAAGAGAGAACCAAAGCCGAGCAGTTCTCTGACAAAAGCAATCGCCAGCAAGACAAGGGTATAGCCGATTCCGGAGGCGACGCCATCAAGGAAGGCGAGCACCGGAGGATTGTTCATCGCAAACGCCTCGGCGCGACCCATGATGATGCAGTTGGTGATGATCAGTCCTACGTACGGACCGAGCGCCTTGCTCATCGTAGGGTAGAAGGCGCGGAGCAGCACGTCGACGACGATGACGAGTACGGCGATGATCATCGTCTGCACGATCATGCGGATGTGCTTAGGCGTATATTTTCGGGCGGCAGAGATGAAGAAAGAGCTGAGACCCGTGACAAAGGTAAGTGCCAGGCCCATGATCAGCGAATTCATCATCAGGTTGGTCACCGCCAGAGCTGAGCAGATGCCTAAGATCTGGCGAAGCACCGGATTCTCGGTGAGAATCGCTTTTTTCATGACTTGTTTGGATTTGGAAGCCATCAGTTGCCTCCCTTCTTTTCAAAATACTCAGTCAATGTCTTGTTGAGGATGATGCGTAGACTCTCCGAAGTCTGTGTCGCTCCGGTAATCGCATCGACGTTTCCTCCGGCAGCCGGACGGTAGATAAGGTAAGGGGGTTCCTCTTTCAGCGCAAGGCTTTGGAATTGTTTACGAAACCAGTCTTCTGTAATGCGTCCACCGAGGCCCGGCGTCTCTGCATTGGAGACAATATCCATCCCGAGGAGGCTTTTCCCGTCTTCGGCAATACCCAAGTAGCCTGTGGCACTTCCCCATAGCAGGGAACCTTCAAAAGGAATGACATGCCCTTTCAGTTCGGAGCCTTCGTAGTATTCATAGACATTTTCCTCGCCGGCTACGGGTTTCATCCTCTCGGTATAGAGTGACTCGACATTTTCTTCTGTCGACTCGATGCCGGCGCTGAAGAGAATTGCTTGATGCGTCTCCATCTGCTGCTGAATCTCTACTCTTGGTCGGGTGGATTGATCCAGTACCGCCAGAATTAAAGTCGTGAACGCTGTCAGCGCAATCATAAAGAGGACGGAGTAGATAAGAGAATTCCTTTTTTTCACTTCTTCACTCCTTTCCGCATGCGTTTGAGACCATTTACAGCCTCATCGACAATGGGAGTAAAGCTGTTACCGATGAGGATGGCAAACATCACGCCACCGGGAAAGAGCGCAAAGCTTCGGATCACGACAGTGACCAGACCGACAAGTGCTCCAATGAAGTACTTGCCTTCTTTGGTCCTGGGCTGGGTGATCGGGTCGGTAATCATAAATGTCATGGCAAAGAGGAAGCCACCTGAAATCAGTCCCATGGCAAGAGGCACCACGCTAAGGAGACCCAAAGCTCTTAGGAGAAGCGTCGTAGCGGAGAAACCGAGAACCATACCGATGATGACTTCTTTTTGAATAACTTTCTTATAGAACATATAGATCAGGGCAACGAGAATCAGCACTTTGGATGTCTCTCCGATGGAGCCTGTGACATTGCCCAGAAGTAGACGAAGACTGTCGGTGGTAGCCATGGAAGATTGATAGGTAAGAAGTGGTGTCGCTGTGGCCACTGTGTCAATCGCGGGATTGAGGTATTTGACTAAGCCTCCCGGAAACGCCGAAGAAGCTTGAGTCCAGCTCCCTGTCATCGCCGCAGGAAAAGATACATAAATAAATGCTCGAGAGACGAGAGCCGGATTGAAAACGTTGCGTCCAAAGCCACCAAAGGCTTCTTTGGCAAAGACAATGCCGAAAACAATGCCGACAGCACTCATCCAATAAGGGGTCGCGGGAGGAAGGATCAGGGTGTAAAGGGCAGCGGAAACCCACACGGCCTCAGACACTTTTTGTCCTTTCTTCCTCTTGAACATGTACTCCGTCAACGTGCCAAAGACGAGATTGACCAGAAGCAGCGCCAGTACTCTCCATCCGAAGAAGTAGATGCCGGCAAGAAAGAGCGGGGCTGTCGCCGTCAGCGCCACCCGCATGTTCGGCTGCTTCATCATCGAAATCTTCCCTACATTCACTTTTTCCTCTTTCTACTCGACGAAGTAGCTGCGCAGAAGTTCGTAGGCTTCTCTGGCTTCCTTCATCATGTTGTCAATGATGGTCTGTACAGGGAGCACCTCACGGATGACGCTCAGACTCTGCCCTGCCTGGACAAGTCCCCCTTCGATATCTCCTTCGATGGGCGCTTTGCGCGAAGAACCTCTCACCAGTTGCGAAAGCTCTTGCGCCTCTCTTCCCTCATCCTCCATCTTGTGGTAGCATTCCGTCAATGAGTTTTTGAGAGAGCGGACCAGTCCGCCCCTTCTTCCTGTTGTGGCTGAATCCGTGTCTGTCGCTTGCACGATTGCTTCTTTTGCGTTGGGGTGTGCGCTGCACTCTGCACTGGCATAGAACCGCGTCCCCATCTGAACGCCACTCGCCCCCATGAGAAGAGCCGAGGCAAGTCCTCTGCCATCAGCGATGCCACCGGCGATGATGCCGGGGATGCTGATCTCCGGGAGCACCTGTGTCATCAGAGCCATCGTCGACACACTTCCTATGTGACCGCCGGCTTCCATTCCTTCAATGATTAAAGCATCTGCTCCTGCAGATCGGAAGAGCACACGTCTGAACTCCAGTCACATCA
>CALFKA010000011.1 GCA_937880545.1 uncultured Clostridia bacterium
ACGTGTGCTCTTCCGATCTGTTCGGGTACTTCCGGTTTGCCTGGAAGAAAACAAAGAAAAGATCAATGAATTCATTGCATTCATGGATAAGAACAGGGAGATGGAAGGGGCACTATTGCCTGTTCTCCAAGAAGCTCAGAACAAGTTTGGTTATATCCCCGAGGAGATTGTTGAGCTGATTTCCTCTCATCTTGGCATTCTCACATCCTCGATCTACGGTGTCGCGACCTTTTATTCACAGTTCAGCTTTGTTCCCAGAGGCAAGTATTCCATCAGCGTGTGCATGGGAACAGCCTGCTACGTAAAGGGCGCGGCGGATATCCTCGAAGAGTTCAGCAAAGTGCTGGGCATTCGACTGGGAGAAACGACACCTGACCGCAAGTTTTCTATTGTTGAAACGCGCTGTGTAGGACTGTGTTCAGATGCACCGGTAGTGACCATCAACAACCAGGTATACACCCACTTTAAGCGAAAAGATGTCGAACATATATTGAGTATTCTGGGCTAGGAGGCAAAAGATGCAAAAGACGCTAGAAGAGATTAAAGATACTACCTGGTGGGAGCTCGTGAAACGACTCAATGAAAACCCCGATGAATATTATGTCGGTCACGACAAGCTCGCATTAAAAGGCACATACTATGAATTACAGGAGCGGATTGCTCTTAGAAATATAGGGATCATTGATCCCGACTCGATCGATGAATACATAGCGACGGATGGTTACTTTGCCCTACAAAAATCCCTGCAGATGAAGCCGGAAGAAGTGATAGACATCGTGAAGGACTCGGGTCTTCGCGGACGCGGAGGAGCGGGATTTTCCACGGGAAGAAAATGGCAGTCGGCCGCTGTACATCAAGTGGATCAGAAGTATGTCATCTGCAATGCCGATGAAGGAGATCCCGGAGCATACATGGATCGCTCCATTCTTGAAGGAGATCCTCACAGTGTCTTAGAGGGCATGGCGATCTGCGGATACGCCGTGGGCGCAAACAAGGGTTACATATATGTACGTGCAGAATATCCGAAAGCCGTCTCTGCTCTCATCAACGCGATCGACCAGGCGCAAAAGCTTGGTGTGCTGGGAGAAAACATACTTGATTCAGGTTTTGATTTCAATATTGAACTGAGGCTTGGTGCTGGTGCCTTTGTGTGCGGAGAATCGACGGCTCTGATGGAGTCGATCGAAGGCAAGAGGGGCATGCCCAGAAACAAAGAATTCCGCACGACGGAGAGAGGACTGTGGGGCTATCCCACTGTCATCAATAACGTAGAGACCTTGGCAAATATTCCTCCGATTATGAATAAGGGAGCTGAATGGTTCTCCGGTATCGGGACGTCTCTTTCCACGGGGACGAAGGTCTTTGCGCTGGTGGGAAAAGTCAACCATCCGGGACTTGTAGAAGTTCCGATGGGGATGAGCATCTATGACATCGTGTATAAGATCGGTGGAGGAATCCCTGAGGGGAAGAAAGCCAAAGCGGTGCAGACCGGAGGACCTTCCGGTGGCTGCATTCCCTCAAAAATGTGGGACACCCGAGTGGACTTTGAGTCACTCGAGGAAGTCGGATCCATCATGGGAAGTGGTGGCATGGTGGTTATGGATGAAGACGACTGCATGGTCGACATCGCCAAGTTCTTCCTGGAGTTCAGCGTCGATGAGTCCTGTGGGAAATGTACCCCCTGTCGCATTGGAAACAAAAGACTCCTGGAACTTCTGGAGAAGTTTACGCAAGGAGAGGCAGAGTTTTCAGATATCAACAAACTGAGCAATCTCTCCAATGTCATCTGTGCGACCTCTCTGTGCGGGCTGGGGCAGTCTTCTCCCAATCCGGTCCTTTCGACCCTGAATTACTTTTATGATGAATACAAAGAGCATGCAGAGGACAAGCACTGTCGCTCCGCCGTATGTAAGCAGCTTCTGCGCTATGAAGTCAATGAAAACTGTGTGGGTTGTACTCGCTGCTTACAGCACTGCCCTGTGGATTGTATCACCGGAGCGATTCGCGAGCGCCACTACATTGATATAGAGAAATGTATCCGATGTGGAGAGTGCTTCAAGAACTGTCCAGTGGATGCGATCACGGTATCTTAGGAGGAAAATCATGAGAGTAACCATAAATGAAAAAGACATTCATGTAGAAGAAGGAACGACCATACTGGAAGCGGCGAAACTGCTCGACATCAGTATCCCGACTCTTTGTCACCTTGATCTACACGATATTAAATACCTGAATAAACAAGCATCCTGCCGCGTCTGTGTTGTCGATGTCAAAGGGCAGCAAAATCTCCTGCCCGCTTGTGCGACTCCCTGTAAAGAAGGGATGGTCATTTCGACCGACTCTTTCCGCGCGATCCAGGCAAGGCGCACAATTGTAGAACTGCTGCTTTCGGATCATCCCAACAGCTGTCTGACCTGTGCCATGAACCTCGACTGCGAGCTTCAAAAACTGGCTCGTGACTTAGGGATCCGAAAGATCCACTACATGGGAGAGACCCACGATGAGCCGATCGATGACAACAGTTACTCGATTATCCGTGATCCGAACAAGTGCATCCTGTGCAAACGCTGTGAAACCATGTGTACGGAGATTCAGACAGTCGGCGCTCTGACAGATATCGGAAGGGGATTCTTTACCACAGTGGGTCCCGCCTTTCATCGCCCGATGAATGAGACGACCTGTACATTTTGTGGTCAGTGTCTGGCGGTCTGTCCGACGGGGGCTCTGACAGAAGTCAATAATATTAAAAAGGTATGGCGCGCGATCAACGCCGGAAAATACGTCGTTGTCCAGACGGCTCCTGCTGTACGTGTAGCTCTGGGTGAAGAGTTCGGCTTAGAGCCCGGAACACCTGTGACAGGAAAAATGGTCACGGCTCTTCGCCGGATGGGCTTCCGACAAGTCTTTGATACGGACTTTGCGGCAGATCTGACGATCATGGAAGAAGCGACGGAGTTTGTCAACCGCGTCAAGCATGACGGCAAACTTCCGATCCTCACGTCCTGCTGCCCGAGCTGGGTGAATTTCATTGAGCAGCAGTTTCCGGACATGCTCGATATTCCCAGTACCTGTAAGTCCCCACACGAGATGTTCGGCGCACTGACGAAGAGTTACCTGTGCGAAAAAATGGGGCTCGATCAGGAGCAGGTAGTGGTGGTCTCCATCATGCCTTGTGTCGCCAAAAAATATGAGTCACACAGAAAAGAGCTACAGGGAGTCGAAGGACACAGAGATGTCGACTTCGTCATCACGACCCGGGAGCTGGCGATCATGATTAAAGAAACCGGCATCAACTTCCTCGACCTGCCGAACAGTGACTTTGATAATCCCATGGGAGAGTCGACAGGAGCCGGTGTGATCTTTGGCGCCAGTGGCGGTGTGATCGAAGCGACACTGCGCACGGCTTATCACATGATCACCGATTCGGAGCTTCCTGACACGTTGATTGAGTTTCATAGTCTGAGAGGACTTGACGGAATAAAAACAGCCAGCGTAGATATCGAAGGAAGAAACTTCAATATCGCCGTCGCTCATGGGCTCGGAAATGCGCGCAAGCTTCTCGAAGGGATTCGAGACGGCACATTTGATGTCGATGCGATCGAAATCATGGCCTGCCCCGGAGGGTGTATCGGAGGAGCGGGTCAGCCATATCACCATGGAGATATGGAGATCCTTGAAAAAAGAGCGCAGGGCATCTACAGTGAAGATAGAGGCAAGGAAAGAAGACGATCTCATCAGAACGTCCATGTGCAAAAACTCTATAAAGAATTCCTGGGAACTCCGGGAAGCAAAAAAGCACACGATCTCCTGCACACGCATTACACACCCAGACCCAGACTATAAGTAAAACACGTAAGAAAAGAGGCTCCTTCGGGAACCTCTTTTTCATTATTTCTTAAATTTGTTGACGATACTCACGGCGCCTTGGTAGGCTCCTTCTACTCCCTTGGCGGCAATCCCCGAAATCTTGTCGACACTGTCGACGATACCGGGTGCTACCTTGATTATGTGGTCGATTTCTTCTCTTCGTTCCGTCAGCATGGTTCTTGCGAGTTTGATGGTTCGGATGAACTCGACCAGGAGAACGATCAGAAAGATTACAAAAACAATCAGTGCGATCCACAGGAGGCTCATCAGGAGATCTTTCAGGGTAAAGACAATTTGTGTATCCATGTCATTCCTTTCTTATAATTGGTGTATTGCGAGCCCCTGCGTGGCCATGACAGCTTCGGAAAGGGCTTCAGGGAGTGTTGGGTGGGCGTGTATCGTCTCGTAGAGGTCTTCTGCACTCATATCGTGTGCGATGGCGAGGGTTGCTTCAGCGATCAGCTCACTGGCACCTGCCCCCAGGATGTGGACGCCGAGGATTTTGCCTTCCTCAGAGGTGAGGACTTTGACGAATCCGTCCGTGGATCCATCACACTGTGCTTTTGATGCGGCGATAAAGGGGAACTTGGCGCTTTTGTAGGGAAGACCTTCCGACTTGACTTCTTCTTCGGTCATGCCGACACTGGCAAGCTCCGGTATCGTAAAGGTACAGGCGGGAACTGCCCGGTAGTCAATGGGCCCTTCCTCTCCTGCAATACGTCCTACGATGTAGAGAGCCTCATGGGTCGCCACATGCGCGAGCATCTCTCCTCCGATGACATCCCCCGCGGCGTAGACGCCCGGAGCGCTTGTCTCGAGGAATTCGTTGACGTGGATGCCCTTGTTGTCAAACTCAACGCCGGCTGCTTTGAGGTCAAGCCCGTCCATGTTGGCGATGCGTCCTGCACTCATGAGGACAGAGTCCACGATGACGCTTTCTTCGCCTTTTTTTCCCTCGAAATAGACTTCCAGTCCGTCCTCTCTTTGTTCAATGCGCTGGAGCCTGCCTCCTAAGTGGAACTTCATGCCTTTTCTGCGCAGCAGGTTTTGCAGGCGGCGCTGGATCTCTGCGTCTTCTCTTTTTAAGAAGGTGCGGCCGCTGACATGTACTTCGCTTCCAAAGGCCAGAAAGATCGAGGCAAACTCGAGGCCGATGACAGAGGCGCCGGAGACGAAGAGTCTTTTGGGAACATGGTCGATGTTTAATATTTCATCACTTCCGATGACGCCCGGAAGATCCATGCCCGGAATCGGGGGATCAAATGCCTTTGATCCAGTGGCGATGAGGATATTTTTTGCTTCGAGGACTTCGGCTCCTTCTTCGGTCAAGACCTGCACTCTCTGTGAGTCGAGGAAAGTGGCAGTGCCCTTTACCGTGATGACGCCCTTTTTCTCCAGAAGCATCTCAATTCCCTTGACGAGATCTTCGGTTACACGGGCTTTGCGCTCCTGAACCTTTGTGAAGTCCAAGGTATATTCAGCGGTATTGATGCCGAAAGAGGCCAAATCCGCCATCTGCTCATAGAGCAGAGCACTTTTAATCAGGGCTTTCGTAGGGATGCAGCCTCGGTTCAGACATGTCCCTCCGGGTCGGTCTTTTTCAATGAGAATCGATTTCAGGCCGAGCTGTGCGGCGCGAAGAGCCGCTGCATATCCGGCGGGACCTCCGCCGATGATCAATAGATCTTCCATGGAAACTCCTTTTCTTGAAGCGTGTCATAGAGTCTATACCCCGTCTGGAGAGACTTTAGTGTATAATTTTTACCGGAGGCATAATGAATTACGTTTATATGTTACGCTGCCGTGACGGCAGTTACTATACGGGCTGGACCACCGATGTGGACCGCCGCTTTGCTCTTCACAGCGAAGGCAAGGGGGCGAAGTACACGCGCTCACGCAGGCCACTTGAGCTGGTGTATGTTGAGACGTTTGACACAGAGCGTGAAGCCCGGATGCGGGAGGCGGCGATAAAAAAACTCTCCCGTGAAGAGAAGATAGCTCTTATCGGGAGAGGGATCAGTGAAGCAGAGCGCTGAGGTGATAGAGCTGATCGCCAATTCGCACTTTCTTTGCTTCGATGAGGAGGGATCTGTCTCCTAGAGAGACAGAGAAGTTGGGATAGCTCATGACAGGGAACTCTTCTAAGAGGCTTTCGTCAAACAGGTCTTCTTCGAAGGCCATCTCCTCGAGAGAGTCAAAGAACTCTTCATTTTCTTCTGTCAAGTCCATGACAGGCATCAATCCCATCGCATCATAGACGATAGGTGTCAGTCCTTCGCCATCGTGGGCGGAGGGGAAATCATCGGTGAAGAAGAACGAGACGACTTCCTCAAACTGGACGCTGGTCTCATCTTGAAGTTGTATTCTAATCGTTTCACGGCGTGTATCAAAGGAAATGTCCTTGACGCCGGTGCGGGTCATTTGTTCTAGCAGTTGTTGTATCATGATATCTCCTATCTAAGGATATAGCATATCACACGCTAGAAAGCCAGTAGAATCAACTAACATATAGTTATTTTCTTCCTTTTTGACAGGTATTGTGACCGGTACCCCTAAAAACCAACATCTGAGGCTAAGTTTCTTGCGGTCTCATCTTTCCTTTTTCGCTCAAGTGAGTATAGATATTCACAGTGGTGTGCATAACACTGCGACTCAAACGAATTTTCGTTTCCTCAACGAAATCCAGACGCTAAGAAAAGCGAGCGATGTGTATGTATGAGTCCGTGTATGGTGATGCGGTGACGCTCAGCTCGCTCGCTGACCCTTTTATGGCATTTCCAACAGCTAGACGACCTTAAATGTCGTCGCGAGAGCCTAGAGACAAGAGAGCCCAGCTAATCGCAGGACTAGAGTGGTTTAGGCGTTTTACGAGCTAAAGTAAACTCTGGAAAGAGGCGCCCTTGCGGAGATGACGAGCCAGTTTCTGGGCCGCACGGGCGAAGGGAGACGCTTTCCCCAAGCGCAGCGTCAATATGGCCAGCCATGTCAAGGCCGTCGACTGTAGTTGATTGAGGAGGTTGATGGCATAGAGATTTCGGATGAAAAGCCTTCCCATGCAAAGCTCTACTTCTTGCATCGAAAGTATTCCTCTATCGCCAACGGGACATATAATCCGGATCACCCGTATGACATCGTCTCATCGGATATCACGGTTGCTCACTAGGAGTGTGGGCTTCTCGCTGGAACCATAGACAAAGACCAAATAGTTGAGGGCAATAACAGGTCGTGTGTTTTCATTGACAGAGACGTTTTTTTCATGGTAGGATGAAGTAGCAAACGTGGAAGCAATGAGTAGTTCCTGCAGGTGGCATAAGAGACCGGATGGAGGGTGAAAGTCCGGCGCAGGTAGGGGTGAAGATGACTGTGGAGTTTGAGCGGGTATGCCCGATATAGCTTAGAGCCGCCCACATGGGCGGGAATCAGGGTGGTAACGTGGCTTCTTCGCCCCTGGCGAGGGAGCTTTTTTGTCATTTATTAAGGAGTTTGAAATGGAGAGAGAAAAGTTTTATCTGACGACGGCCATTGCGTATACGTCCAAGATCCCTCATCTGGGAAATACCTATGAGTGGATCCTTTCCGATGCCATCGTGCGCTACAAGCGTATACGAGGCTTTGATACGTATTTCCTGACGGGGACCGATGAGCATGGTCAGAAGATTCAGGAGCAGGCCTTATCAGAAGGCGTGACTCCAAGGGAGCTTGTCGACAGGGTGGCGGGAGCTATCCGCGACATCGATGATACGCTGAAGGTCAGCTACGACGATTTTATTCGTACCACCGACCCCGAGCATCAGCGCCGCGTACAAGGTATTTTTCAGAGACTTTATGATCAGGGAGACATCTATAAGGACGCCTATGAAGGGCTCTACTGCGTCTCCTGTGAGGCCTACTATACAGAGAGCCAGCTTCATGAGGGAGTCTGCCCGCAGTGCAATGGGAAAGTCACCACGCAAAAAGAAGAAGCGTACTTCTTCAAACTGAGCAAGTATCAAAAGCGCTTGGAAGAGTATATTGAACAAAATCCACATTTCATCTATCCTGAGTCGAGAAGAAACGAGATGCTCAACAACTTCATCCGCCCCGGATTAAGAGACCTAAGCGTCTCCAGAAGTTCCTTCGACTGGGGTATCCCTGTGCCATTTGATCCCAAGCATGTCGCCTATGTATGGATTGATGCGCTTTCGAACTACATTACGGCGCTGGGGTATGAACCTTATGGAGAGAGCAGCGATCTCTTTAAGAAGTACTGGCCTGCAGATGTCCACGTCATCGGAAAAGACATCGTCCGCTTTCACACGATCTACTGGCCGATTGTCCTCATGGCGCTCGATGTGCCGCTGCCCAAACAGGTCTTTGGTCATCCCTGGCTCCTCATCAAGACCGGGGATCAGGCGACCAAGATGAGTAAGAGCCGAGGCAATGTTCTCTATGCCACCGACCTGGTGGAGCGCTACGGTCTCGACCGCGTGCGCTACAGCGTACTTCGTGAGATGCCCTTTAGTGATGACGGGCACTTCAATGAAGCGTCACTGGTCACAAGGAGCAATACCGACCTCGCCAATGTCCTTGGAAATCTCTTGAACCGCACCCTGGCGATGAACCACCGCTTCTTTGGCGGAAAGGTAGAGCCGGGGAGTGAGCCGGAAGCGCTGGATCTTTCTCTCATGGAACTGGCCAAAAAGACCGTGGAGATCTATGAGGAGAAGATGGACGCTTTTCACATCAGCGAGGCGATGGAAGCGGTGATGGAGCTTGCCAAGGCCAGCAACAAATACATCGATGAGACAGAGCCCTGGCTCCTCGGCAGAGACGATACAAAGCATGACAGACTCAAGCGAGTGCTGTTTACTTTGACAGAAAACCTGCGCATCCTCGGCGTGCTGTTGACCCCCTTTATTCCTGACACAGCCGATGAGATTTTCCGCCAGCTTCAGACACAGGTGCGTGACTATGACACCATCAAAGACTATGGAAGTCTTGAAGAAGGACTTGTCGTCGGAAAAGGCGTGCCGCTATTTGAGAGACTGGAAGAACATGTAGAGAAGAAGGAGGAAGTTGTGGAAGAAAAAGCAACACCGAAAGAAGAAGTATTCAAACCCACTATTAGCTATGATGATTTTGCCAAGCTGGATATGAGAGTGGGAGAGATTCTCTCTTGTGAGGACCACCCCAAAGCCGACAAACTCTACATCCTCAAAGTACGTATCGGAAACAGTGAGCGGCAGATTGTGTCAGGTCTTAAAGAGAACTATAAGAAGGAAGAACTGGTTGGAAAGAAAGCTGTGGTTCTTTGCAATCTCGCGCCGAGAAACCTCCGCGGGCAGGTCAGTAACGGCATGGTGCTCGCCGAGGTGGCAGGTGATGAAGTAAAAATCTTAGAAGCCGTGCTTCCTTCCGGAACGGAGATCAGCTAGTGAGTAAACTTTTTGATACGCATGCCCACATGGATGACAGGCGACTCCAAAGGGACTTCGCCCTCATCACAAAGAGGCTAAAAAATACCGTTAAAAGGGTTCTGGTTCCGGGCGTCGAGCCAAAAGACTGGCAGAAGATTCTTGACATCTGTGAGAGATCGGAAGAGCGTCGTGTAGGGAAAGAGTGTAGATCTCGGTGGTC
>CALFKA010000012.1 GCA_937880545.1 uncultured Clostridia bacterium
GGAAGACTGCATCTCCATGCTTTTGAGCCGGCCGAAGGTTCAGCTTAAACGCATGAAAAATACTTACTTTTTGACGAAGGCCTGGCTAAACACTGAAGATAGTCTGGTCAGCGATTTTCAGCGCTCTGTCAAGAAATATGGCCAGGAGCGCGCGGAGCGACTTTTCAAGAAAATGCTGCAAAATTATGATAAGTTGATGTTGATTGACACCGGGACGTATGATATGCAGGAATATACTCTGAAAGCAGAAGACTTTGCTAAATTAGCCGGCTTGAGTCTCTTTGTGGAAAACGGTAGCATCTGGCTTCTGGAGAAGCTGATCTCCGGGCCCTATGATGAGGATTTCTGCTTGATTCCAAAAGGGGGCACAGTCACTTTTGAGTGCATGGGCTTTTCCTCAGAAAAGCCTCCTACTGTGCTAAATGCATAAGAAGATAGAATGAATGATCAATACTTAAGGAGATGAAAATGAAAATTACGGACATTATGAAGAAAAGAATGAGCTTCTCTTTTGAAGTCTTTCCCCCGAAAATGGAGCAGCCCATCGAACCCCTGTTTGAGACGATCGAGGAACTCTACAAGTTTAAACCCGACTTCATCAGCTGCACCTATGGTGCTGGTGGAACGAATGCGGGCAGAAACGTAGAAATCTGCAAATTCATACAGGAAGGTAAGAAGTCACTTCCCGTGACCCATTACACTTGTATCGGTAACCAAAAAGAGAATATCAAAACCGACATGCGGGAATACCTGGATTTGGGGATTGATCACATCTTGGCCATGCGCGGCGATTTCCCGAAAGGGTGGACAGAGACTCGCGGAGATTTTGACTATGCCAATCAGCTCGTCGATTTTATCCGAACCAACTTCCCGGAATTTTGTATTGCTATAGCCGCCAATCCCGAGAAACATCCACAGTCACCGTCGTTTGATTCCGACATCGCACATCTGCGTAGGAAACAAGACGCAGGGGGAGAGCTCATCATGACACAGCTCTGCTATGATGTTGAACATTATGAGTGGTGGGTGGATCGTATCCGAAAAGCCGGCATCCATCTTCCCATTGACGTGGGTGTCATGCCCGTGCTCTCAAAAGACCCGACCATCCGTATGACAGTGACAAATGGCAGTGCGATTCCCAGGGATCTGGCGGAGCTGATAGGTCGCTACGGCGATAATCCCGACGACTTTAAAAAAGCCGGTAAAGAATACACCGTCAATCTGATCCATAAATTCATGACGGCAGGCATCGACGGACTGCACATCTACACGCTGAACAGGTCACAGGATGTAGCCGACATTCTAAACGCGGCAGGCTTTCAGAGCATAGAGAATGTGTAGATCGACGATATAATGAGTTCTATAAAGAAGGGGGGAGACTCCCTCTTTTTTTGCGGGGTATATTATTTGGAAGAGTCGTCAAAATTTACATGACTTTTCTATGGTGTGACGCTTTTTTAGATGATTTTTCCCCACACCTGATGTGGTATACTCACTTTGTATGGACTCATGCTATTTAAAGACATTAACAATCAAAACAGTAGGAAGAGAGGGGTTCTATGGACGAGAAACAGAGGCAGGTTATACGGACTGCCCTGGAAAAGTACGAAGAAGATATCAAACGTACTATTACGCGCTTTCCTGAACGTAAAAATGTATTCTATACAGCGAGTAAGGCGGAAGTAAACCGACTGTATACACCGCTGGATATGCAGGAACTCGATCCGCTGGAAGATATCGGCATCCCGGGGAGCTATCCCTTTACGCGCGGCGTTCAGCCAAACATGTATCGCGGACGTCTCTGGACGATGAGGATGTATGCGGGATTTGCCACGGCGGAAGAATCAAACAAACGCTATAAATTCTTGCTCGAACAGGGCCAGAGTGGCTTGTCCGTTGCCTTTGACTTGCCGACACAGATTGGCTATGACTCCGATCATACGCTGGCGGAAGGCGAAGTAGGAAAAGTCGGCGTCGCCATTGATTCGCTGAAAGATATGGAGACCTTGTTTGATGGGATACCTCTAGATAAAGTCTCGACCTCTATGACCATCAATGCGCCCGCTTCCATTCTCCTGGCTATGTATATTGCTGTAGGAGAAAAGCAGGGAGTCTCTAAGGACAAACTGCGAGGTACCATTCAAAATGATATCCTCAAGGAGTATATCGCCAGAGGGACCTATATCTTTCCCACAGCCCCCTCTATGCGCCTGATTACGGATATCTTCGCGTACTGCTCGAAGGAAGTTCCCTCATGGAATACGATCAGTATTTCCGGTTATCATATCCGCGAAGCCGGCTCAACCGCTTCGCAGGAAGTAGGCTTTACACTGGCAGATGGCATCGCCTACGTGGAAGCGGCGCTCGAAGCCGGACTTGATATCGACAGCTTTGCACCGCGCCTGTCGTTCTTCTTTAACGCCCACAACGATCTCCTGGAGGAAGTCGCAAAGTTCCGAGCAGCACGTCGCCTCTGGGCTCGCATCATGAAAGAGCGTTTTGGGGCGAAAAACCCGAAGAGTATGATGATGAAGTTCCATACACAGACAGGCGGCAGCACTCTGACGGCGCAGCAGACAGAAAATAATATCGTACGTGTCGCCATTCAGACTTTGGCTGCCGTCCTCGGAGGAACGCAGAGCCTGCACACCAACAGTAAAGATGAAGCTCTTGCGCTTCCAACAGAGGAATCGGTGCAGACAGCACTTCGAACCCAGCAAATCGTGGCATATGAATCAGGTGTTGCCAATACAGTAGACCCCCTCGCAGGCAGTTATTATATAGAAGCAAAGACAACAGAAATCGAAAACGAAGCGATGGACTATATCCGCCGCATTGACGATATGGGCGGGGCCCCCCGCGCCATCGATGCCGGCTTCATTCAGCGCGAGATCATGGACGCGGCCTATCGGTATCAGATTGACATTGAAAAAGGCGAGAATATCGTTGTAGGTGTCAATAAATATCAGGTAGAGGAGCCCTCCCCATCCGGTCTTCTGCGCGTCGACCTCTCCGTCGGTGAAAGCCAGAAGGAGAAACTTCGCATTCTTCGTGCTGAGCGCGACAACGAAGCGGTCGCCGCAGCGCTTGAGAAACTACGCCTCACGTGTGAAGGCTCTGAAAATGTAATGCCTGTCGTCATTGAAGCCGTAAAAACGTATGCTACCCTTGGAGAGATCGCCGATGTCATGCGGGATGTCTTCGGTGAATATCAACAATCAGTGATTATTTAGGAGGAACTGTGGAAAAACCTATTCGCGTACTTGTCGCAAAACCGGGTCTTGATGGCCATGATCGCGGAGCCAAGGTGATTGCCCGCGCCCTCCGTGATGCAGGGATGGAAGTGATCTACACCGGCCTGCGCCAGACCCCTGAGCAGATTGTGGCTGCCGCTATACAGGAAGACGTCGAAGTCGTGGCAGTGAGTATTCTCTCCGGCGCCCATGCAACACTTCTTCCCAAAATCAGAGATCTGTTAAACGAAGAAGGGGCACAGGATATGCTGTTTGTCGCCGGTGGTGTCATTCCTGATGAGGACATTACTTTCTTAAAAGAAAAAGGCATTGCCGCCGTCTTTACGCCGGGGACTGCCACTACAGAAGTCGTCTCTTTTATCCAGGAGAATGTGAAGAAATAAATGGCCAACAAGACGAAGGCATGGAAGGACCGCCGGCGGATCGCCAAGATGATCACAACGGTAGAAAACGCACTTCCCGGCCATGAGAAAGTCCTCCAAGACATCTATAAGAAGACCGGTAACGCCTATATTATTGGGATTACCGGACCTCCGGGCGCCGGCAAGAGCTCCTTGACCGATGCCTTGGCACGCGCCTATATCGACATGGGAAAGCGAGTGGGTGTTATCGCCATTGATCCGACGAGTCCCTTCAGCGGGGGAAGCATCCTCGGCGATCGGATCCGGATGAACGAACTCAGTACGCACCCGCAGATGTTTATCCGCTCGATGGGCACGAGAGGGCAGTTGGGTGGGCTTTCCGCTGCCACACATTCAGCGGTAATGGTTCTGGACGCCTGCGGGGCAGATATATTATTTATTGAGACTGTAGGCGTGGGGCAGAGTGAAGTCGAGATTGTCAAGTTGGCGGATACCGTCCTCATGGTCATGGTTCCGGGTCTCGGAGACGATATCCAGACGATGAAAGCAGGAATCATGGAGATCGGTGATGTCTTTGCCGTCAACAAAAGTGACCTTCCCGGAGCTGACAGGACAAAACTGGAGTTGAAAGCCATGTTGAGTTTTCTTCCTCCAAAAGAGTGGAGACCTCCAGTTTGCCTGGTAAGTGCGACGGAAAAAGAAGGGCTCGAAGAACTCATGGAAGCGATCGATGAACACAGGACCTTCCAGGCTGAACACGGACGGCTCGAGCAGCGCCGAATGAGAAATGCTCAAGAAGCACTCCTTGCTATCCTGCGAGACAAAATGGTGGAGAGAGTCACAAAAGATCCGCGCTATGAACATCTCATTGAACAAATCGCAGAAAAAGAGATCGACCCTTATGAGGCTGCCCGGCAACTCATGGACTGACAAACCTCCCGCCGGGGAGGTTTTTTTGGAGGAGCAATGAATAGAATCTTTCCTGTAAAAGGTATCTTCGCCCCATTGGTGACCCCGTTTGATGCTGAAGAGAATGTGGATAAGAAGGCTTTTGTCCATAATATAAAGAAGTGGGCAACGACAGGTCTTCGTGGACTCCTCCCTCTGGGGAGTAACTCAGAAGCGGTGTATCTGACGAAAAAAGAAAAGTTAGAACTGGTGAGGCTCTGCGCGGAGCACAAGCGAGATGATCAACTTCTTCTGGCAGGGACAGGACTTGAGAGCACCCGGGCAACGCTCAAACTGACAAAGAAAGCGGCTGTGGAAGGCGCACAGGCAGCTCTTATCATCACCCCACATTTTTATACCGATAAGATGGATGATCGAGCGCTTGAAGCGCACTATCTGCGAATTGCAGAAGAATCGCCGATTCCTGTTTTGATTTATCATGTGGAAAAATACACGCATCTGCCGCTTAGTACTAAAGTCGTCGAGAAGCTTGCAGATCACCCGAATATTGTCGGTATGAAGGAAAGCTCGGGCTCTCTGGCAGCATTGATGAACTATCGAGAAGCGACAAGAGGAAAAGATTTCCAAGTGCTTCTTGGGACGGCAGGCTCGTGGTTACCTGCGCTATCTATCGGAATGGAGGCGGGAATCTTTGCGCTGGCAAACTGTGCGCCGAATACTTGCGTTAAGCTCCAAACCTTCTATGAACAAGGAAGGGTGGAAGAGGCCAGAGAGCTATACCGGAAGATCTATCTCCTGAATCAGGCTGTCACAGCCCGCTGGGGTGTGGCAGGATTGAAAGAAGCGTGTACTATACTCGGGTATCAGGGTGGCCGGGTGCGCTCGCCCCTACAAAATATCAGTGAGGAAGAAGTACAGGTGATTCAACAGTTGATTGAGGGACTGAAGGAAGATGAAGTTGAATGTGAAACAAAAGAAGCGAGGGATGCTTAAATGAGGCTTGCCGGCGTTGATTACCCCTCTCGTTTAGCCTTGGGACCCATGGCGGGTTACACGGATGCAGGCTTTCGCAGACTGGCACGGGAGATGGGACTGGAGCTTGCTTTTACGGAGATGATTTCGGCAAAAGCGGTGGTCTATGAAAATGAACAGACATTCTCCTATGCTGTGAGCCATGAAAGTGACCACCCTCTTGGGCTTCAGCTCTTTGGCAGCGAACCGGAAATTATGGCGCTTGCAGCGCAGAAGCTGGCTGAGCGTCATCCCTATGAGATACTCGACATCAACGTGGGATGTCCTGCCAAGAAGATTATGAGTAACAGAGAGGGAAGCGCCCTGATGCGCCGCCCGGCACTGATTTTTGACATTGTGCAAGCGGTAGTCAGAGCGATCGACAAGCCCGTAAGTGTCAAGATGCGCTTAGGGATCACGAAGAACACCATCAATGCAGTGGAGATTGCCAAAGTATGTGAAGAAGCGGGAGCCTCCTTTCTCGCCGTCCATGGGAGAACTTCTGATCAGTTCTACAGCGGAAGTGCTGACTGGGAGGAGATAGCTAAGGTGAAAGAGAGTGTTTCCATCCCCGTCATAGGAAGTGGAGATATCTACACTCTTGATGACGCCATTGAAAAAATGGAGTTTTCAGGTGTTGATGGAATTATGGTTGCCCGCGGAGTGATGGGCAATCCCTTTTTGATCAGAGATATAGTGGACTGGTATACTAAGGGCAAGGAGCCGGAGTCTGTCTCATGGGAGGAGCGAGTAGAAACTGCTAAGAGACACTTTGAGTACATTGTAGAAGACAAAGGAATGTATCGAGCACTGCTGGAGTTTCGATCCCAAGCCGGAAAGTACTTCAGTGGTCTTCGTGGTAGCGCCAAACTGCGCGCCAGACTCAGCCAACTCGAAAGCAAAGAGCAGCTTTTTACCGCTATGGAGAGCGTTTTAAAAGAATAAGGTGAAATAACATCAAAATGATCTACTCTGACCCAACAGACGGACGAAAAGGCGAAAGTCTAATAATATCAAGATCTCCACCCGCCCTCTCCTTGACAAAGACTGCTATGATGGATAGAATGATTGCATTCTATAGGAGAGGGACGGAATCAATATGGATAACAAAGGAATTATTCTGACGCGTTCGGGACTGGAAAAAGCAGAGCGAGAGCTCGAGTTCCTGCGCGTCGTTAAAAAGAAAGAGATAGCAGAGCGCATAAAAGAGGCGAGACTCTACGGAGATCTCTCGGAAAACGCTGAGTACGATGAAGCGAAGAATGCGCAGGCAGAAAACGAGTTTCAAATTGAGAAGCTTGAAAATATCATTAAGTTTGCGACCATCGTCGATGAAGATGACATTCCCGATGATACGGTTTATATAGGAACGCGAGTCGTCGTACAGGATGAATCAACGGATGAGAATTTGACATTTGAAGTTGTCGGCGCTCTTGAAGCCGATCCCTTCAAATTGAAAGTATCCAATGCTTCTCCGCTCGGAGCTGGCCTCATCGGTCGTGCCGTCGGGGATGTGGCGGAAATTGAGACGCCTGCAGGAAAAGTCCGTTACAGGATTATGGAGATTGCCAGAAAGGGGCAGTAAATGACACAAGAGGTGACCGATCTCAGACAGATCCGCATTGACAAGCTCAACGAATTGATGGCAGCAGGAAAGAATCCCTACGTCATCGATAAGTACCCCAGAGACTCCTTTGCGAAAGATATCGTAGAGAAGTTTGAAGAATTCGAGGGCAAACAGGTGGCCATTGCCGGTCGCCTGATGTTAAAGCGCAACATGGGCAAGACGTCTTTTATCAACGTCATGGATTCCACAGGGGATATCCAGGTCTACGTGCGCAAGGATCAGATCGGAGAAGAGCCTTTTGCTGACTTTCTGACATTTGATCGTGGAGACATCATAGGTGTCACGGGCACCGTCTTCCTGACACAAAAAGGAGAGCGCTCCATCAAAGCGAGCGAAGTGGTGCTCTTGGCAAAGTGTCTGCAGACACTCCCCGAAAAATATCATGGACTGAAAGACACAGATCTTCGCTATCGACAGCGCTATGTCGACTTGATCGTCAACAGCGAGATCAAAGAAGTCTTCTTTAAGAGAAATGTGATATTGCGTGGAATCCGTCGCTTCATGGATGACCTGGGATATCTTGAAGTAGAAACTCCGATTCTTCAGACAGTCGCCGGCGGTGCGGCCGCTCGCCCGTTTCTGACTCATCATAATACGTTGGATCTCGATATGCAGCTGCGCATCGCTAACGAATTGTTCCTGAAACGTCTGATCGTGGGTGGGTTTGACAAAGTGTATGAGATGGGCAAGATGTTCCGCAATGAAGGGATATCGATTAAGCACAATCCAGAATACACAATGATCGAACTCTATGCTGCACATAATAATTATGAAGATATGATGGAGCTTCTGGAGACGCTCGTGGAATCACTGGCTCTGGAACTCTATGGTACGACCAAGGTGACATACCGTGATCAGGCGATCGATGTGAAGGTTCCTTGGAGACGTATCTCCATGAACGATTTGGTCATTGAAAAAACGGGTGTTGACTTCTTCGGCTTTGAGAGCTTGGATGAAGCCCGAGCGATGGCGAAAAGCTTGGATCTTGCGGTAGAGCCCTTCATGACAGAAGGCCACTTGGTCAACCTGGCTTTTGAGGAATTCTGTGAAGAAGATCTTATTCAGCCGACATTCGTACTTTACCATCCTGTTGAAATCTCTCCTCTGGCAAAGAAGAATCCCGATGATCCGCGCATTACCAATCGCTTTGAAGCATTTATCAATGGATGGGAGATTGCCAATGCCTTTAGTGAGCTAAATGATCCCATCGATCAGCGAGAACGCTTCCAGGCGCAGGTAGAGATGAAAGAGCAGGGCGATGAGGAGACACATCCAATGGATGAAGACTTCCTCACAGCTATTGAAGTCGGCATGCCACCAACGGGGGGCATGGGGATAGGGGTGGACCGACTGGTCATGCTACTCACCGACTCACCCTCCATTCGCGACGTCATCTTCTTCCCGACCATGAAGCCGCTCGAATAACCAATACGAAGGTAACAAGACTTTTCCGGAACGAACAAAGACATAAGGCAATCTGACAGCTTAAGATCCTATCAACTTCCTCTTGATAGGGTCTTTTTGTTTATAAGGAGAAAGCCCTTTAAAGGCAAAAGCCAAGAGCGAGAAGTCTCTTGATGAATATCGTATAATTTTGATTTTACACATTAAACTATGAAATAATGTCATTTGTTATTGATTTTTCTGATAATAGTCAAATATGATATTGTTAATTAATGCTTGCATATGCCTATAATCTCCGTTAGAATATGTTTTATAAAAAGCGAAAAACTCGCAGAAAGGAGCTGGGATAAAGACGTCAACATAAGCTTTATCGCTTTGATCATTTCGCAAGGTTTTCAGACGCTCATGCTTCTGAAAGAATCGGACGAATTGAATATTTTAGAGGAGGAAGTTTTGAAGAAGGTTATTATTCTACTTATCGCACTTCTAGTGGTCTTCAGTATGGTAGCCTGCGATGCAAACGGTGCGGCAAAGCCGGGAGGAGCCAGCAATCTGAAACTGGAAGACATCAATGAGTTTCTGAATACTAGCGCCGGTCTTGGGCCGGGATCCATCGGAAATGTCGTACAGATCATTCCCCACGCACACATCGACGGCCCAAAAAACGAAACCGATTTCTATGCGTTTGTCAACTTTAAGTACAAAGCTCGAGATTATATCAAATACCAGGTATCCTTCCTGTCGTGCACCTGCCGTCCTGCCAATTCCAACTACTGGCAGACGATGTACATCGAACTGTCTCTACCCACAAGTAAGAATTCCGATGAAGCGGTCATTCGTTTCATTTCCTTTGACTCTGATCCTTCGGAAATCTACACAGTAGGCTTCTGGGGTGACAGCAGTCCCACACCTGCCGGATTTACG
>CALFKA010000013.1 GCA_937880545.1 uncultured Clostridia bacterium
GAGAGATTCCATAGGTTATTTAACTCCTGGTAGGGATCCTTTGATTCACAACCGCTGGTTAGGGTTAATATTATGATTAGTAGAAAGAGCAATGAAGATTTACTTCTTATCATCATTTTTGATCTCCTTGTTGAATAAATCGTAACACAGAAAAGAATATCTGTAAATACCCGAAAGAGTCTTCCTACTTGGAATTTCAAGCCATTTTTCATATCACCTGTTGATACAAGATTCACGAATGATAAATAATAGTTGAACTCACTATCTATTCTCTATCATGTAACCACTTTCAACTACTCTAGTTAGTACCTAATATGTGTTTCCTATACAAGATATGTGTTAGTAATGGTGAAAAAAACTTCGTCCACTGTGCAAGTGCTTTTCCTCCACAAAAAAAGCAGCGAGGAGCTGCCTTGTCGGTTGGAAGAGCTACAAATATTATTTTACGTGGCCTCGCCAACCAATACTGACATAATATATGATATTACAAGATGTATCCCTATTTCTTCTTTTTTCTCTTTTCCCATAGATCAGTCAAAGTCTTTTCTCTGCCATGGTACTTTGGCGAGTAAAATTCAATCTCTCGTAGACCTTCCGGCAAGTAGTCTTGTTCAAAATATCCTCTGGGATCATCGTGTGGATAGTTATAGGCAGAACTGATCGCTGAAAGTCGTTTCTTTGTAGAATCCATCAAATGTTCAGGAACGTTCCCGACTCCATTCTCTCTCACCCAACTCATGGCTTCTTTAATAGCGAGATAGGCACTGTTGCTCTTGTCGCAGAGACATAGATAGATCGTCAATTCACCCAGAGCAATCTGTGCTTCGGGCATGCCGATCTTGTTGACGATCTCAAAGGCGGCATTTGATATATTAAGAGCTTCAGGATGCGCAAGTCCTATATCTTCACTGGCAAGGATGACCAGTCTTCGCGCGATGAACTTGGGGTCTTCCCCGGAAACCAACATCTGCGCCAGATAATACAGAGCAGCTTGCGGGTCGCTGCCTCTGACGCTTTTAATAAATGCGCTGATCACATCATAGTGATAGTCCCCATCTCTGTCGTAGCGAAGGAATGGCTTTTGTGTGCACTCGGAGAGAACATCTTTTGTCAGAATGATCTTCCCCTCCTCTACCGGGGTAGTAAGGACTGCAAGCTCCAGGATGTTGAGCGCACGCCTGGCGTCACCCATCGACTTTTGAGCGATGAAATCCTTTTCTTCCTCACCCAAGATGATATTTTGGATACTGAGCTGCTCGTCTTCCGCTATTGCCTTATCTACTATGAGTTTGATGTCTTCTTCAGAGAGAGGAAACATCTCAAAGACCATGGAGCGTGAGAGAAGAGCCTGGATGACTTCAAAGTATGGATTTTCTGTTGTAGCGCCGATGAGAACCACAATTCCGGCTTCTACATGTGGAAGGAGCGCATCCTGCTGTGCTTTGTTAAACCGATGAATCTCATCGACAAACAGAATAGTGCCATGACCGGTTGTCTCTAGCTCGCGTTTTGCCTTGTCAACAACATCTTTAATATCTCTCACTCCGCTTGTGACCGCATTGAGGGTCACAAAAGTAGAGCGGGTCATATTCGAGATAATCCTGGCAAGAGAGGTCTTCCCTACTCCCGAAGGACCAACAAGAATAATGCTGGTGAGCCGATCAGCTTCTATCAAACGGCGCAGGAGTTTGCCTTTGCCGAGGATTTCTTCTTGCCCCATGAAATCCTCCAGAGTTCGCGGCTTTCTACGCTCTGCAAGGGGACGTTTCTGTTTCAGGTTTTCTTCTCTTACCATCTCAAATAGGTTCATACTTACTCCTTCAGGGTACATTTTATCATAACCACAAAAGAAATGGGAGAAAAAGCGAACAAATGTGTGCATCCTACCTTCAACATCTCTCCGGGGCGCAACTTCAAGCGTTACAAGAAGCGTTTACCGGAAAGAAAGACCCCGTAGAAAATCCTCCCCAAGAGATCCGAAAACCAACCTTACCCTCACTGATACTTAAGAAGGAGGGATTTCAGTCCGCCTATTTCGGAGTACCCTTTGATAAAAAACTGCAGATCAATGGGCGAATCGAGTCGATTGTCGATCGCCCTTACTACCAAAGAGTCAATTGGCTGCGGGGTGTGTTGCCAGTTAGTTCTTTCTTCGAATACGACAGTGGGAAATTTCCTGTTGAAATGCGTCTGAAAGACTCCCCCACCTTTCTCGCCACACTCCACCTTGATGACCGTTTTCTCATCATCACAAGAGAGGCGACTCTTCAGACAAGGAATATCCATCCACGCCTTCCCTATCTTCTTAAAGAAGAACAGGTTCATCCGTACTTGTTTGGAGAACTGAGCTTTGAAGAACTTCTGGTATCGGTACAACCGGATGAACCCTTACTTGAACTGAGTGGTCAAATGCGATTGTTTTGAAAAAATCCCTCCGAAGAGGGAATGAATATTTATATACTTAATGTGTTTTTAAGTAATTTCAGTGTGGCTTCTGGATACTCCATGGAAAGAACTCCCAGTGATGCCATGATATATTCTTTGTCGATGAGGACCGTAATTCCTTCCAGAGGGAGGAGACGGTCTCCTTTATTCATAGAGGGAATCTCCTCCAGAATCTTTCTGGCACAGGGAAGTCTTGTAAGGGCTCCCCCAGTTCCGACGACGAGCCGGACCATCGTGAGGTCTTTTCCCTGGGCTCCTTGTTTTTTACCGCCTGTGTAATAGAAGTCTAAAAGCTCTCCACCGTGGCGTGTGACGGAGAGCTCGACCGCTTTTCTGGCAAGAGCGCAGGCAAGTCGGATGGATTCGGGTGATGTCGGGATGGGATGGAAGGTTTGCAACTCATACCGGAGCTGCTCAGGCGTCAGACCCGCTTCTTCTGCCAGTTTATCTTCGCTGAAATAGCTCAACAGGTTTTCTCTGTTGATAAAGAGTCCCAGATCTCCTTCTACTGTTCGCTTAGCCTCCGGCTCCGGAGAAATAGCGATGGCAGCAATCTCTTCACTTCCAAGTGTCACGGAGTGAACATCGCTGGTAGCCCCTCCAATATCTAGTGTCATGACATCTTCAAATTCTTCAGCAAGAAGCTTTGTCGCCAGCATCACACTGCCGGGTGTCGGAATGACGTGTGAGTCCACAGCGTCACGGATTTTTGCCATACCCTGTGCCTGTGTGATATGGGCTTCAAACACGTCCTGTATGACAGCGCGTGTGGGCTCCACGTTGAGTTGATCGAGGCGGGGGTAGACATTTTCGCACAGGAAAAGGTCTGCTTCTCTTCCCTTCTCCTCAAACATCAGTTGTATCTCTTCGCGGTTTTCACAATTTCCGGCGTAGATAAATGGGATGTCCAAGTCTAGTTCAAGAAGTAGCTCAACATTGTGGAGTGCGGTTTCGCGCTCGCCAAAGTCAACTCCCCCTGCAATGAGGAAGATATTTGGCTTAATATCTTTGATCTTCTGAAGATCTGTGCGGCGCAACTTTCCCGCAGTGAGAAAGGCGATGTTGGCGCCGGCGCCAAGAGCTGCCTCCTTCGCCGCTTTTACCGTCATGTCATGCACAAGCCCGTGGACCGACATGCGTAAGCCTCCAGCGGCACTGGAGGTGGCCAGCACTCTGGTAGGACGCACTTCACCGATCTGCTCTTCCAGAGCCGCCTTGGCTTCCAAAAGTCCGATCGTCACATCGCCCTTGTCGACCGTCGTCGGAGCCTGAGCACCCCCGGCAAAGCGGGGATGCTCAGTATCGACATCGACAAAATAGTTTACAAGAGTGGTGGTTGAGCCAATCTCATACACCAATGCGTTTTCAGGCATTTTCTCTGCTTCTTCTGACTTCGACGATCTTTGTGGCAACATGGGCTCCCTTGGTTCCTCTGCCAAAACCACCGTCCATGCCATTGGCAAGTGCGATTTCGGGAGTGACTTGAGTGCCGCCGGCGATGAGAATTAATTTATCTCTCACGCCTTTTTCCACAGCGATGTCATTGAGTTTTTTCATATTTCGGTAATGGATATCATCATGGGAGATGATGGTCGAGATGAGGACGGCCTCTGCATCTGTTTCCAGTGCGGCATCAATCATCTTCTCTACCGGGACGCTGGTACCGAGGTAATGAACACCGATCCCCCACTTTTCAATGCCGCCATGTTTGATGTCAAGTATCTCTCGCATGCCGACGGAGTGCTCGTCTTCACCGACGGTTCCTGCGACAACGCGCAGAGGCTTTCTCTCAAATTCAGCCCAGAGCTCATCATCACTAAAGAGCTCAGGCTCCGGCGGAATATCGAGTTCTGCCGTATCGACGACTTTGTCCAAATGGCCTTTAAGCATGATACGCGTGCCTTCTGCCGGATGCATCACTTCGAGGTGAATGACTTCCGCCTCTTCGAGATTCATGTGTTTGGCAAACTCAAGCGCTGCGTATTTCGCAACATCTTTTGGCAGGGGCAGGAGCATCTCGACAGAGACGATGCCATCTCCCAGCCATTCTACTTCCGGCATGACCTTCGAGGTATTTCTGACCTCTTCGCGTTCCTCGAGGCGTTTATTGACATTGTCCTCGGGATCAAGTTCATCGATATACTGAATCATCTCCGGCTTTTCAAAAGTACATCCACCGATCAGATCCGATGCTTTATCGGGTTCTACACCATACTGCATAGTATTGTTGTAGCCGTAGTGAGCAGTAACCGGTGCCATATACTTCTCTTCTCGCTTAAAGACGAACCCTGCGCCGACTCCCCCGTCGATGGCGCGCGAGATACCGTCACCGTTTCGCTCCGGGAACATGCCGGAGTCGACAAACCATCCCTGCTCTACCGCTTCGAAGTATCCACCCTTCTCGAGGATCTCCTCCAGGTACAGTACAGAGCGCTCCTGCAGTTCACGGACTTTCTCCGGCAGATACCCTTCTGTTTTCAGCTCGAGCATCGTCATCAGTCCATCGAGGCCCACGAGGGTCTGTTTGGCTGTATCACAGGCTTCAATATTGTTGATATGCCAGGGAACGTTTCTCCCCTCATCCGGTGTAATCGTAGATTGGATGTCGGCGCGGGTCAGGCGACTGATCAGCATGTTCAGCACATGCGTTACTGTCGCTTCGCGGCTTGAGGAGGTGATATACTTCGTGTTCATCTGTGCGCGCATGCGGTATTCACTGAAGAAGTCACGAAGGGCGACAGCATAAGGCAGGTCATATCGAAGCGTCGGAATGGGACTTGCCGTAGGCGGGACTGTTGAAAGTGAGATATTGTCCTTTTTCATGCCGACTTTAGCAGAAAACAGCGAGTTGATGCCATGCTGAACCATCAGTTCGGGCATGACTTTCCATGCGTCTCTTGCCGTCGCGTTGGCATTGTGGGCACCATCAATCTGATTGATGTCGGCCCAGGCCATGATTTTCTTCGACTCCGCCGCATCGATGAAAGTGCGGACCATGTTAATGTTTCTATACAGCACGTTGTACTGCGGGTCCTGGTGTGCGCCATTGACGCCTTCTTCGGCAAACATGACGGCGATATCGGGACCGGCAACTCCGGAAACATACGAGTGGTAGTTAATCAGTCTTCCGACTTCTTCTTCAATGATGTCCAGAGCTTTTCTCTGTGCCCTCACCTGTTTGCGGGAGATGGGAACACCGCCGATGCCTTGAGGCGTTCCTTCGATCAGTCCGTCGTAGTGCGACTGTCCAGCAGTACGGATGACCATAATGTGGTCAGCTCCGTGCCAGGCGGCCATGCGCATGCGGCGGATGTCATCTTCAAAACGTCCGGAGGCGATCTCTGTTGTAATCGATTCAATGGGCTGAGGGTCAAGATTGTCAAAATAGCCGACAGCGGCAGGGATGCCGATGGAGTTGGTGAGAGGTTCCGAGCAGTCGATGTAAATATGACCGCCCATCTCCAGATTCTCTACCGGTTCTCTCCAGTGCCATCCTCTTCGTTTGGGACGATAATTCTCTAGATCTTTGAGGAGTTCATGAATGTCTAGCTTTTTATTGTATTCCATTATTCTCCTCCCAGTGCTTTCTTGGCATCTTGCCAGTACTCTCCTTCGAGGAGAGCCAGCCCGGCCTCGCGGACGGACAAGCCCTTCTCTTTGGAGATAAGATATACGATATGACCGACTCCGTATCCAATCAGTCCCTGGTCCATAGCCATCTCTACCAGGGGGGCAGCCTCCAGACTGGAGAAGCCCATGCGCAGCAGGACACTTCGCTCGATGGAAGGAGTGGTATTTTCGTAAGACAATTTGAGCAGGGGATCGACAATTTCTTCGATCTTGCTCCAGAAGCGCTCTTTGAGCTGCTCATTGGTGAGCCCCTCAAGATGTTTTCTTCGCTCCAGATAGTCGTCTTCTCTGCGAAATCCTTTCATGCTGCCTCCTAAAACTCTTTTAAGAGTTCGTCTAGTTCGGCTTGACTTACATTCATTTCTTCGCGCAGGTATTCGAGTTCGCGTTCTCCGAAATCTTTAGAGCCTTTCTTATTGATCTGGTTTCTCAGGTAGGAGCGCTTGATGCCTCCCAGTTCGAGAACTTCCGCCTCAATCAAGGAGGGGTCGCTCGGGAGAATGATGTTCTTCCCGGGCACTTCGTCTTTGGGATTTCCAAAGAAGATCTCAATGCCGTTTTCTCTGGCAAAACTGAGTTGCGGGTTGAGGTGTTTGCCGGCTCCCGTGTACTCTGTTTCCTGAACGAGGATGATTTCATCTTCCTTCATCTTCTGAGCAAGGCTGAAGGCGACGGCGAGGGAAGTGTTTCCGGCCGGTCCTCTTTCGAGTCCTTCCAGGTTGGCGAGAGCTTCTGTCATGTAGAAGACTTCTCCCTGGCGGATCGTATAGTACTCATCAATATAGCGAAGGGGTCTTGCGGCGCTTCTGGGAACATCACTTCGATCGGGATTTGTGGTAAAGGGCACACCAAAGCCCGTGTGACCGGTGGTGAAGCTCTTTCGGTTAAAGTCTGTGTCGGAGGCCATATGGAGTCCTGAGAGGTCCACAGAAGCTGCGACGATCTTCGTGTTGAGTGCTCCGGCTTTACGCAGACCTCTGGCAGTACCGGTGAGGTTTCCTCCGCCGGCATTGGTCACGACGACAACTTCAGGATCTTTCCCGTATCGCTCACGCATCTGCATGGCGATTTCATAACCCAATGTCTCAACGCCGGCAATTCCAAAGGGCGTGTAGAGCGAGGCATTGAAGAAACCGGTGTCTTCAAGAAGCTGGAGGAATTTGTAGAAAAGCTCCGGTCCAACACTCAGCTGGAGAACTTCTGCTCCGTATGCTTCGCAGGCGCGCGCCTTCTCAACGATTTCGGGTTGTCCGACGTGACGGGAGTCATAGGTTTCCTGTACGACGATGCATTCCAGTCCGGCTTTTGCTGCAAGAGAGGCAACGCCGGCACCATAGTTTCCGCTGGTAGCTGCGATCAGTCCTTTGTATCCCCTCTTCCTGGCTTCGTGCACGGCAATGCTTGCGCGGCGTGCTTTAAAGCTTCCGGAGGGGTTGGTGGCTTCGTCTTTAATGAAGATACTAGCGCCATAGCCTTCCGGAGCGAGTTTTCTCGCAAGAGCGGTGAGGTTAGTCATTTCGATGATGGGAGTATTGCCGACAAAGAACTCTGCTTGGATCTCTTGGAGCTCCTCGATGGTATATCCCGTTTCCTTCATCATGCGTTCGTAATCAAACGAAATGCCTTCTTCTTCAAAATCATCGTAATTAATGCCAATGGCGGAGTGCATGATTTCATTCTTCTTCGCCATCATTTCTTCATAATGTGTCATTTGTCCCTCCAAAGCATGCCACGCAGGCTCTCCCCAATCTCAATCAGTTCCGGCACGAGTTTGCCGTAGTTGAGTTCATACTGAGGATTGACTTCTACGAGTTCGCCGGTGGCGGTGCGGCCGCTGGCGGTCTTTACCTGCACTTCATCTCCCATGGAAGCATCAGCAAGCAATCTTCCTTTGGTCCACTGCTCCAGCGGGACACTTCTTGTATCCTCGGGAATATTGGCGGCGCGGTCGGTGACATCCAGTGCGATGGAGTGGATGCGCACCCAAGTTCCTTTTTTTACTGTTTCCATTGTTATCCCTCGATTCGGTCTCTCATGTCACCCATGATGGCGCGCGGAACCGGAAGATCGAGCATCGTCTTCAGTCCGGGCGAAGCATTGATGACTTGCGGTATCATATTGACGCACATGGCGATGGTTCCAATACCACCATCCACTTCGGGTGAGTTGAGCGCGTTAATGGGCGGTACGCCGTCGATGATGACATAGTCACCGGTCGTGACGCCGGCCAGCTGCGGCTCAATCTGTTGGGGGTGTTCCATCTCGATCTTTTTCTCGCCATCGACAAAGCCTTGGGCAGTCATTGAGACACCGGCTACATCGCCGGCTTTGGCAAAGCCATAGGGGCTCTTGCGGTCCACTTCTGTGACGATAGGCTCCATCTGCTGCTCGACACGGTCGACTTTCCAGCCAATACCGTCGGCGATCATCTGGATCGACTCGGGGAAGCCCACATGTCCGGAGAGATTGCCGTCAGCTTTCTTCTGAGCGAATTCTTCTACGGTCAGTCCAATTCCCTGCTCTTCCATGACGGTCTTTCCGAAGGGGCTCAGAGAGTTGACACGGCGACTGAGCACATGGTCTACGCGCTCCATACTTCCGGTGAAGATGAGCACGAGGAGGTCCATAATGAGTCCGGGATTTATGCCGGTGCCGAGTACGGTGACGCCATTTTCTTTGGCGATGCGGTCAATTTCAGCGGCCAGTTCGGGTTCCTGCGCTTGGGGATAAGCCATCTCTTCTGCGGTGGAGATGACGTTAATCTTGTTTTCACAGAGGAGTTTAATTTTGTCAAAAGCGCCCCGTGTATGGGAGTCTGTTCCGAGGAGACAGATATCTGCCATTTCGGGTTTCAGTCCTTCTTCTACTTTTTGAATGATCAGGTCAGGACGATCACCCTGTTCGACACCCAGTACGTCGTACATGTTCTCGCCGAGATTGCTTCTACGGTTAAAGACACCGACGATGTCTACTCCCTTTTTTTGGAGGAGCATTTTTGCCATCCCGCCACCCATGGCACCAAGTCCCCAGATGACGACGCGAACGTTTTCTTTCATAAGACACCTCTTTCAAATTGATTTGAGTGTAAATAGTTTCTTCGACTGTATATATAGCAAATTCCGAGCCAAGAAAATGAGTGAAACGGCTGATGTTAAGATGAACTTGGGTCAAAACCGCAAAATATCTTGCAGTTTAGTGCAAATAATTTTGCTATTTGATATCGTGTATCTTTAGTTTGTACTGCAGACTCTGGCGGGAAAGTCCCAATCGGGCTGCGGCACGCGAGACATTGCCCTTCTCCTTGTAATAGGCTAATTGAAGCAGTGCTTTCTCTATCTCCTTCATATAGACATCGAGCGGTTTTTTCTCTTCATAGAGAGAGATGAAGTGAT
>CALFKA010000014.1 GCA_937880545.1 uncultured Clostridia bacterium
GAAGCGCCTCTGTACTTTGGGAGCAGACTAAAGTGAATGTTCAGAGCTCCTCTGGGAGAAGCTTGGAGCAGTTCTTTGGGAAAAAGAAGCCCATAGGCTGCAACGACAAAGACATCGGCTCCGAGAGATTGTACTTTTTCATGAAACACAGGGTCGCGCAGAGAAGAAGGTGTAAAAGCCGGGATATGATTGTTTAGCGCCCATTCTTTCACCGGGCTGGGCTTGAGGCGATGTCCTCTTCCTCTCGGACGATCCGGCTGTGTCACAACAGCAGCAATTTCATAGTATTGGCTTAGGCCTTCGAGCAGGTCACGGGAGAAGTTGGGTGTTCCAAAGAAAACGATCTTCATGCCTCTTCCCCGTTTTCAAACTCCTCGTCCTCTTCGTTCTCTTCCGGCACATAAATGCGCGACATTTTATCGATAAATAAGATGCCATCCATATGGTCCATCTCATGGCAGAGAACACGAGCAAATAGATCCTCTGCTTCTATTGTCACTTCATTGCCGTCAAGATCATGGGCTTTGATGACCAGTTTTTGTGGGCGCTCTACATAGCCTCGAGTTTCCGTGACACTCAGGCATCCCTCTACCCCATCACACGTTCCCTCAGAGGAAATGAGTTCAGGATTGATAAGAACGCCCGGCCCGGTGTCATCGTAAAGATCGTATGTCAGCATGCGGCGGAGTTTACCCACCTGTACAGCAGCAAGACCCAATCCGAATTCGGCGTGCATGGTTTCAATCATGTCCTCAGCCAGAGTCCGGAGTTTCTTATCAAAGACCGTGACCGGTCGGGATGTTTTACGAAGAATGGGATCTTCATCTTTTCGCAGTCGCAGTAGTGCCATAAGGACCTCCTAATATAGTATATATTCCGGATCGACCCGAAATCGAAGGGTCGAGATTTTTTTTGTCAGTGCCAGTAGAAACTGGCTGTCGGGGCGAGCCTCTTCCTGAAATGTCAGGAGAATCCTGTGTTCATACACTCCCCGACGCAGTGCATGAATCGGTTCATATGATACCACACTGAGCGAGGGATAAGCAGAGCGCAGGCATTGCGCCACTTCGGCAGCATCTCTAAGAGCCTTGTCTCTGTCACGATCCTGAAAGCGCAGGAGAATCTCTGAGGAAAATGGCGGGAGATTCTGCTCGCGGCGCAGACGGATCTCCTCGTCATAAAACCCCCACAGATCTCCTCGCAGAAGTGCCGAGATAACATAGTTGTCGGTTGATCTCGTCTGAAGGATTGCTCTGGCAGGTCCGGTTCTTCCGGCTCTGCCAAAGAACTGATACAAGCGGGAGAATGTCTTGATCCCGGAGCGGTGTTCCGGCAAGTAGAGGGTACCCTCCGCTTCTAAAGCCACAGCCAAAGAAAAATCGCCTTCATACCCTCTCGTGATCAGTTTGTTGCCTAGAAGAATGTCAAACTCACCTTCTCCTAGCCTCTCTTCCCACTTTTCAAAATCTTTTGAGCCTCTACTAGTAGAAAAGTCCATCCGAAGAATGCGCGCTTTCGGGAATATTTCTCTCAGTTCTTCTTCCGTCTTTTCTATCCCCCGCCCTCCAAAGCTAAGTCCGCTCTGTCCACACACGGGACATGCAGAGTCTAAGTCATAGCTTATAGAGCAGGTCTGACACTGAAGCAGAGCTCTGGCGCGATAATACAGAAGAGACCTTCCACATGTCTGGCAATGGCGGATGGCTCCGCAGTGAGAACAGTAGACATTGGAAGCGTATCCGGAACGAGTGCTTAGAAGGGCTATTTTCTCATTTCTTTCCAGGCTATTCGCCATGTTTTCCCTCGCCTTCTCCGAAAGAGAAGAAGCGGATGGAAACGGAGCAGCTTCTGGTACAGGTCCGGCATGAGGAAGAAAAGGCGTTCTCAGAAGATGACGTTGCAGACCCGATGTAAACAATAGTTCCACGGGAGGTGTCGAAGAAGCGAAAACCACCTTTATACCGAGCCGCCGGCCGGAAAGTACAGCAGCGTTACGGGCATCATAGGCAGGATAGTCGCTCAGGTATTCGTCTTCCTGGCACTCATCCATCAATATGAGACCAAGATCTTTTAACGGGAGTAAAAGAGAGCCTCTCGTCCCCAAGAGAATCGTCGCGCGGTCTTCCTCCCAGTCGGAAAGCGTCTTGGATAGCTGCGCCGGGGTCATTCTCCCCTGATAGGTGGTAACTTGTTCTCCAAAGTGCTTCTGATAGATTGGCAGGGCAGCCTGTAGAACTCGGTTATCCGGAAAAAGCACAAGCACACGTGTTTCTCTTTGCAAAGCTGCCTGCACGAGGTGGAGAAACAGATGGCTTTTGCCTGAGGCACAGACGCCCCAGATAAGGTGGAGTGCTTCCTCACTTTCCTCGATCGCTCGAAAGACCTTTTCCTGCTCTTGAGTTAAAGGATCGGGGGGCGTAAGCGGGAAAGTTTGTTTCGTCAAGGCAAAACGAAAAAAACCTTGCTCAGAAAAAAAGCGTCGCTGTGTCACAGGAATGGACGAAGCCAAAATGGACTCGGGATATGCTTGGAGCATTTCTTCTAAGATCCTCCGTCTCGCCCGGAAGCGTTCAGGTATGGTATCAATATATTCCCTGAGTTGTTCCTTATCCAAAGTGGTAGAGAGGAAAAACGCTTCTCTCGCCCCTCGTCGAAAGAGGTATCCGGCGCGAAGCCAGACAGGCGGCACTTCTCCTCCTACTTTTAAAACTGTTTCCAGTTCAGGGAGAATCGTCTCAGGAATGGGTTTACCTGTCCGCTCCAGAACAGCCTTGGATTCCTTTCGAACCAGTTTGGGAAGTGCCAAGCGGAGCATGTCGCCTCGAGGAATCAGGTAATAGTCGCTGAGCTCCAGGAGCAAGTCAACACGCTCCGGAGAAATTGAACTCATGGGACCTTCCGACACAATATTTTTGATGTGTTCTCTTGGCTCTGACCGACTATAAACCAGGGCTTCCTTGCGAAGATTCGCCGCACCAAAAGGGACAGCGACAACATCGCCTTTTTGAAATAGCCGCTCGCTTCGGTAAGTATATAGGCCGTCATAAGCCGCTACACTTTCGAGCAGGAACACATCATAATAATTCATTCTTGTAGCTTCCAGCTATTGGAACGAAGAAGTGAAAGTACGTCACGGTCAACTCGGCATGATTGTGCAGTGATGATCGCATCGAGCTTGTTCACCGATTCTTCGAGCGTATCGTTGATGATAAAGTAGTCATAGCGCTCCAGATAGTGGATCTCTTCCAGGGCACTGTAATATCTCGTCTTCAGACTCTCTTCCGTTTCTGAGTCTCTTTTTAACATGCGTTGGCGGAGATCTTCGAGAGAGGGCGGAAGAACAAACACAAAGATAGCATCGGAATATACACGCTTGACCTGCAGGGCTCCCTGATAATCGATTTCCAGGATGATATTATTGCCTTCCTCGAGCGCCTTAAAGACCGGTTCTTTCGGTGTGCCGTATAGATTGCCGAAGATCTCTGCCCATTCCAAGTATTCTGATTTTTTAATCTTTTCTTCAAAAGATTCTCTCGAGAGAAAGACATAGCTCCCCTGCTCTACTTCTCCTTTCCTTGGCTGTCTGGAGGTCGCCGATATGCTCAGAAAGATATCATCTCTCTTCGCCATGATTCCTTTGACAATACTTCCCTTTCCGGCGCCTGAAGGACCGCTGAGGATAAATAACTGACCTTTTCTTTCAAACATGTCTACTCCAGATTCTGCACCTGCTCCCGGATCTGCTCGAGCAGGCTCTTCATTTCAATGACTTGGTGGCTGATAGGATAACCGGAAGACTTGCTTCCGATAGTGTTTATCTCTCTGCCCAGTTCCTGGGCAAGAAAGTCAAGTTTTCTGCCGATGCTTCCTCCCTCCGAAAGAATCTTATCGATTTGCTGCAAATGAGAGTCAATCCTCGTCAGTTCTTCTGTCACATCTTTTCTCTCCGCAAAGATGGCAAGTTCAATCTCCAGCCTCTCCTCGCTCAGTAGATCTTCACGAGTTAAGAGGTCCTTGACTCGCTGCTCCATCGCTTCACGGTACTGTTGCAGAATGTCCGGCGCAAGTAAATGAATATTGTCCATCTGCGAGCGGAGTTGCTTCGCTTTGTCAAGGATCTCTTCCTGAAGATGACTGCCCTCAATGGCCCGCATTTCTTTGAGACCGTTCAGGGCTTCCCCTAAGGTTTGCAGCAGAGGTTCTTCGAGTTGCGCTGGATCGCTAACCTCTTCCAGTTCAAAGACTTCCGGAAGATTGATCAGGGCCGTTGGGTCGGGACGGGAGATGATCTTTCCTTCAATATAGAGTTCTTCAAAAACTTCCAGATACTGCTGAAGAAGATCTTCTTTGATAGCTAACCGGGTCTCCTGCTCACCCTGGCGGCGAAGGTCTATGTACACTTCAATCTTGCCGCGCTCAAGAGAGGAGGAAACGAGAGATCTCATCTTGTCTTCCAAAGCAAACAAAAGCTTTGGCATCCTGAAGGTGACATCCAGGTAGCGATTGTTGAGGCTTCGAATTTCAATTTTCAGGCGAAGTGTCTCACTTGTAAAAGTACTTCGCCCGTAGCCCGTCATGCTATGGACGTTGCCCATCTAGTGCCTCCTTTGCCAGATAAAACGCTCCGGTGATGCCGGCGTCATCGCCAAGATAACTGCGGATAAATCGGACATCCTCTCGAAGCGGCGGCATGGTATGTGTAAGTAGTATCTCATGGAGTTCCTCACAGATCTCTTCATAGAAAGATTCCATCACGCCCCCACCGAAAATAAATAATTCCGGGTGTAGAAGAGTATTTAAGGATCCGAGGGCGACTCCCAGAGCGTGCATACTTCTCTTCATTACTTTTTTCGCAAGTGGATCTCCGAGTTTCCAGGCGTCATACAGGTCGGTCGTGTGAAACATTTCGCCGGGGATCAGTTTCTCAAATAATACAGACTCCGTTCCTTTGCTGCGCTCCTTTTCCATAAAAGTGAGCATACCGCTTTTGGCAGCTACTGTTTCTAGGCATCCGAACTGTCCACAGCCACAAAGATTGCCATTTTCTTTGTAGAGCATATGACCGATCTCTGCTGCCCCGCCTTTTCCGGTATAGAGTTTACCATTAAGTATAAACCCACCGCCTACCCCGGTGCCAACGAAGACACCCACGATATTCTTTTCTTCATATCCACCGTGTTTCCACTCTCCGAAGACCGCCAAGTTGACGTCATTTCCAAGAAGAACGGGAACTCGGTACTTTTCCTCAAGAAGTTCTGACAGATCCATCTTTTCAAATGGGATATTGCTGCACATCTCCACACGCCTGGAGTTCGAGATCACGCCGGGAATCAAAATACCCATCGCAGCCACATCTTCACTAAAGAGTGTGTCGATGACTCCGAGAAGAGTTTGATACACCACTTCTCTACCTCGATGCGCCTTGGTTTTCACCTTGTAGCGTTGCAAAAGCTGTCCCTCCTCATCGTAGAGGGCGCCAAGTATTTTGGAGCCTCCAACATCGACGGCAATGTATTTACTCATAATGACCTCGGATTTCGTTTAGTGCAAAGTGATAATCATAAATGTGGTGATCGGCATGGTCTCGGACTTCTTCCCAATTGCCCATATGGCTATCATACACGGCAATTGTTCTCATACCGGCTCTTTTCGCTCCTTCAATTCCGGAAAATGTATCTTCAAAGACAATACAGTCTTTGGCATCCATCCCGATTTGACGCGCAGCTTCCAAGAAGACATCCGGTTCGGGTTTTGGTGCGCCCACCAGATCACTCGTTGCGATTGCGGAGAAAATATGCGTTAACCCGCGATGCTCAAGGATCTCTGCTACCAGGTCTTTCTGGTTACTGGTGGCAAGCGCCATCGGATACGATTTATCTTTCGCATAGGAAAGGAACTCAATACTTCCCTCTTTCCAGGGCAGGGAAAAATACTTTTCTTTAACCATTGTCGACCACTCGGCGATCATAGATTCCACGCTCTCCGTTAAGGAGAAACGACGCTGAAAATAGAGGGCGCAATCTCTGAGTCCCATGCCCTCTATACTTCTTTGTAGATCTTCCGGGCACTCCAGACCGCGTGCGCTGAGAAAGTCTACATCAACTTCTTCCCATAGCTTCAATGAATCTACAAGTGTCCCGTCAAAATCAAATATCAGTCCCTTAACGTTGTGAAACATGTACAATCTCCTTGAGTGAAAAATCCAAAAAGTCACAGGAGACCAAGTGAAAGTTCATCCCCTGATGTCTACCGTGAATCGCGTTATTCCAAGAATCCTGGTCATGCAGATGACCATAGACAACTTCCTGTACCTTGTGTTCTCTAAGAAGCTGAACAAACCCATTATCTGAAGAGAATCTTGAAAGCGGAGGGTAATGCATCGCCACAATCTTTCGCTTGATGTGGGGCATTTCTTTCGCCATCAACAGAGATCTTTCCAGGCGCATAATTTCTCGACGATAGATTTTTTCGTCTTCCGGTCGAAAACCCTCCGATGAAGGCAAAAGCCATCCGCGGGTTCCGCAGATAGCCAAATCTTCTACGGTATACATATTGTTATATAGAAAGTGTATCGTATCGAATCGTCCCTGAATCTGCGAGAGTGATTGCCACCAGAAATCATGATTGCCCTTCACCAGCACTTTCTTTCCGGGGAGTGCATCGATCCACTCGAGATCTACCAGGGACTCATCAAGTCGCATTCCCCAGGAAATATCACCGGCGACGATAACGACATCATCTTTACCAACACGTCGGATCCAGTCTTCTTTAATTTTCTGATGATGCTGCTCCCAGGCGCTGCCAAAGATCTCCATTGGCTTATCAAGAGAAAATCCCAGGTGCAAATCCGCAATGGCAAATACTCTGGACATCAGGACTCCTCACCTAGATATTCGTTGATCTGCTTATACAGTTCTTCCAGTGATTCAGAAGATGAAAAATCGAGAATCGCATCGAGCCTTGACTGAAAACGAGTAGCTAAGTCATTCTCTCCGATATCGCTCAAAAGCTGTAGTTGTGAATTAATGCTATGCACAGCCATGGCATTTTGTTTAAAGAGTTTTTGCGCACTCTTGATTTCTTCTTTCAGTTCCTGCATTTCAAGATCAAGTGACCACACGCTGGCCGCAGCGCTTTGCAGACGTTGCTGTACGCGCTCGGGCACCTGATCCTTAAACTTATAATTTAACGAGTGTTCAATAATTGCCCAAAAATTCATGGCGAGGGTGCGGATCTGAATTTCTGCCAAAACTTCCCGATAACCGGCGGCACAGTGGACAGGGTACTTGATCACCAAGTGATAGCTCCGATACCCACTTTCTTTTTTGTCGCGGATATAATCTTTTTCATAGAGAATCGTGAAGTCTTTGCCATCTCTCTCTCGCAGAAGTTCCACGACATGATAAATATCACCGAGCAACTGACACATAATGCGGATACCCGCGATATCTTCCATTTTCTCGCTTATCTCATCGTACTCGAGTCCGAGCAGACGGCTCTTGGCGAGAATACTGGAGACTTTTTTCACTCTGCCAGTGACGAATTCTACCGGGGAGTATTCTCCTAGGTCGTCGAAGCCCTTTCTCAGGGACTTAAACTTCACTTTTAGTTCTTCCACGGCCTGTTCGTAAGGAATGAGGAACTTATCCCATTCGCGAATATCTTTCACAGCTTTCCTTTCCGAGATACTCTCCATCTCACACAAACGGCAGGGAAAGTGTTCTCTCCCCGTTGTCTGAATCTTTTGCATATAGCATAATTATATAATAAGCTTACGGTACAAGAAAGAAGGTTTTGTCTATGAAACCCTATCGAAAGAAAAACCCTCTGTCCTACACGTTGGGTGCTTATCCAACGATGGAGCTGATGCTCCACGCACCACATCTTCTACAAGTTATCTATACCCACCCAAAGATCGATTTCCCCCTCCTTGAGAAGCTTCAGGAGCTGGCGGAACCTTTAGGTGTTCCTATCACCCGGACGAATGCGATCGAACGACTCAGCGGTAAGGGAAATGTCTTTGTCGCAGCTTCTTTTGTCAAAGAACAGCGGTTACTTAGAGAGGATCTTGCCCACCTGGTTCTTGTCAACCCTTCCAACTATGGGAATCTCGGGACCATTCTTCGAAGCGCTCTTGGATGGGACTATCGTGACATCGCCATCATAGAGCCCGCAGCCGATCCATTTCATCCCAGCTGTGTCCGAGCATCTATGGGGGCGCTCTTTCATCTGCGTCTGAAGCTTTTTGAAGATTTTGCTTCCTATCAGAGCGCCTATCCGCAGCATCGTCTATGGAGTCTCATGACCCACCGGGCGAACCGACTGGAAGATGTAACGGACTTTGGGACACGGCACAGTCTGATCCTCGGAAATGAAAGTAGCGGCCTTCCGGAAGAGTTTGCCAATTTCACCACCCCTGTCACCATCGACACGAGTGATGCCATCGACTCTCTCAATATCACGCTTGCCGCCGCCATTGCGATGCATCATGCGTATGCAAAGAAAAGACCTATCCGCAGATAGGTCAGATCATTCTCTCTCTCAGATACTCCGGTGTCTTGTCTTCATCGTAGCTCCAACACAGGAGCATCTCGACCTCATTGTTACGCGAAAGTTTGTCAAGCACCATCAGGAAGTTCTGCAACTCTTCCTCGGACAGATTGGACAAGTAATTGATTCCGTCTATATAAATATGCTCAATGTCATAGTCACAGCTCAGAAGTCCGCATAGGAAGCCATAGAGCATCTCAATGCGATGGATATTGAAGGTCTCCATATTTACAAATCGGACATTGCGGTCCAATTCAAAAATATTTCGGTTATCATCATCAATGAAGTAGATCGTTCCATGAGGATCCCTGGCCGATTCATTGGCCATCTCGATCATTCTCTTTGTTTTTCCCGATCCCTTCCCTCCGGCTAAAATCTTTACCATATTTTCTCCTTCTCCATCTTCTTTGCAAGGACACTGCTGCGCAGTTGACCACAGGCCCCCTGCACATCACGTCCCATTTCTCTTCTTATTGTAGCACGAATCCCCTTGGCTTCAAGAGACTTCTTGAAGGTTTGTAGCCGATCCTCCGAGGCTGATGTCAACTCTCTCTCTTCAATCGGATTGAGCCCTATTAGGTTGACATGGGCTCCACTTCCGGTCAGAAGTTTTGTCAATGCGTGGATGTCTTCGTCTGTATCATTGACTCCTTTTATCAGGCTTACTTCAAAACTCACACGGCGACCTGTCTCCTTTTGGTATTTCAGTGCCGCGTCCACCACATCTTTTACAGGGTATCTCTTTGAGACGGGCATGAGGTCTCTGCGGACCTCTTCGCGCGCACTGTGCAGGCTAATCGCCAGTGTCAGCGGTCGATTCCACTGGGCTAACACCTCTATCCCCGGGATCAGTCCACAGGTAGAAAGAGTAATATTTCTCCAGGAGACATTCTGTCCCTCAGGATCCGTTAGGATTTCCAAGAATCCTTTTACTTCCTCCAAGTTATCGAGTGGCTCCCCGCTTCCCATCAGCACCACGTGTGAGATTCTTTTTTCTGCGCGCTGTTGCGTCAGATAGAACATCTGAAGCATTTCTCTACGCAAGACATTTCTCACTTTGCCACCAAGAGTGGAGGCGCAAAAGCGACACCCCATTGCGCAACCTACTTGAGTAGACAGGCAGAGGCTGTTTCCATGACGATAAGACAGGAGCACACCTTCTACGATGTTGTGGTCTGAAAGTTCGAAGAGAATCTTCTTTGTTTCATCTTCCTGTGAGGGGATCCACTGCAGGATGTTCAAGGAATCGACCGGATATTCTTTTTTCAGTTTCTCTCTCAGTGCGAGGGGCAGATTGTCCATCTGATCATAATCCCAGACCCCTCGATGATGGAACCAGTGAAAGAGCTGACGCACTCGAAATGGCGCCAGCCCGTCCACGGGATTGTTACGGTTCCATTCTTCTTCATTCAGTGAAAACAGATCCACTAGTAACCTCTGAGAAGATCGACTTGCGAAGGGAGCTTCTCTCCTTTGATAAATGCTTTCAGATTCTCAAAGTTATTCTCAAAACGGCGCTCATTCACCCGGGAGGATGCCCATGACGTATGGGAACTGACATAGACATTTTCCATATCCCAAAAAGGGTGATTTTCCGGCAGGGGTTCTTCTTCAAAGACATCCAAATGGAGTGCGCGGAACTTCCCTGCCAGCTCCTGCAGAGCGTCTTGCTCTACAACAGAGCCGCGTGAAATATTGATAAAGACCGATCCGTCTTTCATATTTTCAATGAGTTCTCGGTTGACAAGTTTATACGTCTCCATGGTGCCGGGAAGCACGACGGCGACGATGTCGAATTCATTTATTTTCTCCGGCAGCTCCGCCATCGAGATGACGGTGGGGAAATGTTCATTGGGCTTGCCGCTTCGATTGACACCGGTGATCTCCACACCAAATGGTGCTAGTCTCTTGGCTCCTTCTCTGGCGATACCCCCAGTCCCGATAAAGAGAGCTTTCTTTCCATTGATTTCATCAATGGTCGTATCCATCTTCCAGACATGGTCTCTCTGTTGTTGATAGACTTGGCGGGTATTTTTGTAGCTTTCGAGTACTTTGGTGACGATCCATTCTCCAATGGGCAGGGAGAACCCATAGGGATTGTTTGTCACGGCGATCCCTCTGTCTACAGCGGACAGGGGAATCTGGTTCAGACCGGTTGTACCTACTTGGATGAGCTTGAGATGGGGCATGTTGGCGATATCAAGATGCATAAAAGCATTAAAGGTCACGAGCACATCCGAGGAGAGTGCCTCTTCTGAAAACGGACCCGAGTCTTTTGCGGTAAACACTGTATAGCCAAGCTCCTCCAGACGTTTTTTTTGTTCCTCTTCGAGCGGAAGTGTATAGAGTACTTTCATTTTCCCTCCTGAAACAGAATCCGGCGACATACCCACGGGGAATAACCCTATGGTTCATCGCCGGAAATCATAGCTAGGTGTACGGCATCAGAAAAGGTTTAGAGCTTTTCTTCCTTGTATGCCAACATATCGTCGTAATTGAGGATGACGGCGCGAGCGGCGAAGACTTCGTCGATTCTTCCGACTGGGGTCTTACTGGGTGCCGATTTCAGCACTTCCGGAGTCTCTCTGGCTTCCTTGGCAATCGAATTCATGGCATCGGCAAATTCGTCGAGCGTCTGTTTGCTCTCTGTCTCTGTCGGCTCAATCATCAATGCTTGAGGAATGATCAGTGGGAAGTACACCGTTGGCGGGTGGAAACCATAATCGAGAAGTCGTTTCGCGACATCGAGTGTGGTGATCTCACCCGGATCCTTGAGGCCGGCGAGCACGAATTCATGCATGCATACCTGGTCCTTCGGCAGGTTGTATTCCTCTTTAAGAAGCGACATCAGGTAGTTGGCATTGAGCACGGCATTTTCGCTGACTTCGTGAAGCCCGTCAGGCCCCATCGTGCGGATATAGGCAAAGGCACGAAGGAGGACACCATAGTTTCCATAGAAGCTGCGGAGTTTTCCTATTGAATCGGGATAATCGCTCTTCAATACGAATTTGTCTCCCTCTTTCATGATACGAGGAACAGGAAGGAAGGGTTCCAGAATCTTCTTTACCCCAACCGGTCCGGCGCCCGGCCCCCCGCCGCCATGAGGCGTGCTGAAGGTTTTGTGGATATTGAAGTGCATCACGTCAAATCCCATGTCTCCGGGTCGGGCTTTGCCCATGATGGCATTCATATTGGCACCATCATAGTACAGAAGACCACCCGCTTCGTGGATGAGGTCGGCAATTTCACGGACTTGTCTTTCAAAGAGTCCGAGAGTGCTGGGGTTAGTAAGCATCAGGCCGGCGACTTTGTCATCCAAGTGGCTCTTCAGCTCTTCCAGGTCAACGTTTCCTTGTTCGTCCGATTTGATTTCTACCAGGTCGAAGCCAACCATGGCCGCAGTAGCCGGATTGGTGCCGTGAGCAGAGTCGGGTGCGATGATTTTGACGCGCTGATGATCGCCGTTTTTCTCGTGATAGCTTTTGATCATCATGAGTCCGGCCAGCTCACCATGGGCTCCTGCCGCTGGCTGGAGCGTCATGGCATCCATGCCTGCGACTTCACACAGGTCCTGTTGCAGCTCATAGAGCACTTCTAGTGTGCCCTGTACAGTCTCTACGGGCTGAAGAGGATGGACTTGTGTAAGATTCGGCATTCTGGCGACGTCTTCATTGATCTTGGGATTGTACTTCATCGTACAGCTTCCAAGAGGATAGAATCCACCGTCGATGTGATAGTTAGCCTGTGACATGTTCACGTAGTGGCGCATCAGCTCATTTTCTGCTACAGCCGGAAAGTCAAGTTCTGCCCGGAGGGGGCTCTTGAGAACTTCAGCGTCTACAGCGGGGACATCGAGTGCCGGCAGGCTGAAAGCGCGTTTCCCTTCGCGGGAAATTTCGAAGATCAAAGTGGAATAATATTTCATGCGCTCACCTCCCGTACACACGCGATATAACGGTCCATCTCCTCTTTCGTGCGTTTCTCAGTCACGGCGACGAGGATTTCTCCTTCTCTGCCGTACTCGGTGAGATCGAGACCGCCGACGATATTGCAGTCACGGAGTTTGGCAAGAAGTTCTTTGACATCTCCCTTATACTTCAGCGTGAATTCTTTAAAGAAGGGGGAAGAAAATACTTCTTCAAATGCTCCCGTCTCTAAGAGACCTTTGTAAAGGTAGTGAGCCTTGCTAAGACTCTGTGTCGCAACTTCTCTGAGCCCGTCCGTTCCTAAAGCATTGAGGTAGATAGAGGCGATCAGAGCATTGAGGGACATGTTGGTGCAGATGTTACTGGTGGCCTTATAGCGACGGATATGCTGCTCTCTTGCTTGAAGAGTCAGGACAAAGGCGCGCTTTCCTTCACTGTCGCGGCTGACGCCGACGAGACGGCCGGGCATTTTGCGCATATGCTTCTTTTTCACCGCCAGGAAACCAAGATAGGGTCCCCCAAAATTCAAGCCATTCCCCAATGACTGTCCGTCGCCAATCACCAGATCAATTCCCTGATTTCCGGGAGGCTCCAGGAGCGCCAGGGAAATCGGATCAACGCTTAAGATAGAGAGCATTTTGTTCTCTTTGCAAAAATCAGCAAAGGGGACCACTTCTTCCATCTCTCCAAAAAAGTTTGGATTCTGGACAATCATTCCGGCTGTGTTGGCGTCGGTGAGTTCTTTGGCTGCCTCGAGATCTGTCTTCCCGTCTTTTAACGGGACTTCACGGATCTCCACACCTCGGTAATGCAGGTAGGTCTTGATGACTTGAATGGTCTGCGGGTGCATGCCGGCGCTGACGAGGACATTGTCGCTCTTACGTTTCTCTGCAAGCGCCATCAATAGGGCTTCAGCAGCCGCGCTAGCGCCTTCATACATGCTGGCATTGGAAATATCCATACCTGTCAGACGGCAGATCAGTGTCTGGTACTCAAAGATAGCCTGTAGAGTACCTTGTGCGATCTCCGGCTGATAAGGGGTGTAAGAAGTGTAGAATTCACTTCTAGAAATAATGTGATCAATAATAAGCGGGACGAAATGATCATAGACTCCGGCGCCGAGGAAACTGACACGCGATGTGATCGGTGTGTTCTTTTCTCCAAGTTCCTGCGCACGGCGCAACAGCTCTAACTCTGAGAGCGCCGGTGGAATCTTAAGAGGCTCCTTCAGTCGCAGGTCTTTTGGGATGTCGACAAAGAGATCATCAATGCTCTCGACACCTATGGTTTCGAGCATCTTTTCCTTCTCGCCATCCCCCTTGGGAATATAGCGATGGACCATTATTCTTCTCCAATAAAGTCGTTGTATTCACCTTCATCCATTAAGTTTTCGAGTTCTGCCTCATCTTTGATGCTCAACTGGGCAATCCAGTTTTCCATGGCGTCGGCATTGATCAGTTCCGGTGCATCTTCGAGTTCTTCATTGACAGCGAGGACTTCGCCGCTGATCGGGGAGAAGATATCCGAAGCACTCTTGACGGATTCGACAACACCAAGGGTGTCACCGGCTTCGAGTTCCGACCCTACATCCGGCAACTCAATATAGACAATGTCGCCCAATTGATCCTGTGCATAATCAGTCAGTCCGATGTAGCCTTTCCCATCTTCGACTTTGACCCATTCGTGATCTTTTGTGAAATAGATTTTACTCATTACATCCTCCCTTGATTTATTTATTTTTCAGATAGGTCCTGTTAACTATTTTTGCCGGCACCTTTTTATTCCTGATACCGATGAAAAGTTCACGGCCTTCGGAACGATCCTTTAATGCTACACGTGCATTGGCGATGGCGATTCCGAGCGTAGGTGAAAGGTATCCCGTTGTAACGACACCGACTTCATTTCCTTCTTCGTCATAGACAGGGTATCCGGATCGCGCAATCCCTCTGCCCATGACCTGAAGGCCGATGAGATAATGGGGGATTCCCTCTTCTCTCATCTTAGCCATCGCTTCGGCTCCGATGTAGCCGCCTTTTTTCGATACAAAATAACCAAGTCCGGCTTCGAGTGGGGAGATCTCTTCGTTCATTTCATTGCCATACAGTGGCATCGAAGCTTCAAAGCGAAGGGTGTCACGGCAACCCAGACCTGCCGGTGAGATGTCTTCTCCCCCTTCTTCCATCAGGGCATCCCAGACTTTTCCGATATCTTCTGCGGGAGTATAGATTTCAAATCCATCTTCTCCTGTATAGCCTGTACGTGAAATAAGCGCCTTCGTGCCTACTAAGGGAATGTCATCGACAAAATGGAATGGCTTTATTTCATTTAGATCCATCTCTACCAGGGGCTGAAGGATCTTCTGGGCAAGCGGTCCTTGAATAGCCACCTGGCCAATACCGGGTGAGTTGTTGTCCACGCTGACATCGAAATCCCCAACATGTTTGAGAAGCCACTCATAGTCTTTGTCCGTATTGGCGGCATTTACCACTAAAATATAGTAGTTATTGTTGACTTTGTACACAAGGAGGTCATCCACAACGCCCCCTTCAGGATAAAGGAAGAACCCGTAGATAATAGCTCCATCCTCAATCTTTGTGATGTCATTACTGAAAACATGACTTACAAAGTCCTGTGCTTGCGGCCCTTGCACATAAATTTCGCCCATATGAGAGACATCAAATAATCCGGCGCGTTCCCGAACAGCTTTGTGCTCGTCACTGAGCGATGTGTACGTGATAGGCATTTCCCAGCCTGAATAATCAACTACCTGGGCACCCGCCTTCACGTGCCGGTCATACAGCGGTGTTCTCTTTGTACTCATCCTTTCCTCCAGTTCTTAGATAGTGTTCATATTGACTATACCCCAGCCACTCTGCTCTAACAATGATAGATATTCTTTTTACTTGTCATAGATATTAACAAATCTTATAATTCGTGCTATTATTGCATTGAGGTAATGAATGGATAAGAATGCATACAAAAAACTACTGATGGAGCGTCTTCAGGGCTATTTTGATTTCGATGAAAATACCCGTTTGGGGAGCATCCCCCTTGACTTTCACGCCCGTATGCACAGAAGAAACGAAAAATACGTGCTCCTTAAAAAGAATATACTATACGCATACGATAATTTCGAGTACTTCAACCTTTACCAAACCGAAGAGATGAGCTTGTCACAGCTTCAAACTCTGATGGAGGAGTTCGCCGGGGCATGCTTGAAAGTGACGACTCCAAACAAAGAACATATGAGTAGTGACCATATCCTGATCATCCATATGCCACACGCAGACGCCGAATTGAAAGCATTTGCCCGCAACTACAAGTTCCGAAAGTACTATCGTTTCGGACTACAGGGCACCTGCAAGGTGGGCCTCATCCTGGTCACAGACGACGGGAAGAGCGCCGAATTTTCCAAGGATCTTAGGGACAAAAAATATACATTTGTCCTTGAGAAATAAATGAAGGAGGAATTACTATGGCCGTTGTAATTCTGCTCGTCGGTATTGTCCTTTTAGTTATTGGCTATGTCACTTACGGTTCATGGCTCGCCAAGGAGTGGGGAATCGATGCGACACGCCCCACCCCTGCACACGAACTGGCTGACGGCGTGGACTATGTCCCTGCAAAGAAGGCTGTTCTGCTTGGACACCACTTCGCCTCCATCGCCGGCGCCGGGCCCATCACCGGACCGATCCTCGCCTCTGTTTTTGGCTGGGTTCCTGTATTCCTATGGGTTGTCATCGGAAGTCTCTTTTTCGGGGGCGTCCATGACTTCGGTTCTCTGCTGGCGTCCATCCGTCACCGTGGCCAGTCCATCGGTGCCGTCATTCAAAGTAGTGTAGGCAAACGCGAAAAGCAACTCTTTGATCTCTTCAGCTGGTTGACATTGATTCTCGTTGTTGCGGCGTTTGCAAACATCATTGTCAGCACCTTTGTCAGTAATGGCGCCGTCGCCACCACGTCACTTCTGTTCATTGTCTTGGCAGTCGCTTTCGGACTGGTGAACCAAAGGACCAATCTACCCCTATGGCTCACCACGATTTTCGGAGTTGCCATTCTCTTCCTGTGCATCTGGCTCGGCATGCTTTTCCCGCAGATCGGAAGAGCACACGTCTGAACTCCAGTCA
>CALFKA010000015.1 GCA_937880545.1 uncultured Clostridia bacterium
TGCCACTTCCAGCCAAATCCTCGAAGATTCTTCTCAAAGATGAAGTTCAAGATTAGGCTGACGACAGCCGGTGAGAAGATCAACACGATAGCATAGGGAATGTTCTCTTCGATCTTTCCTCCGTTGAGGATGATGAGTGTATTGAAGACGATGCTGATACCTGCCATCAAAGCGAAGAATGTGATAAGTTTTTTTCCGTCTTTATCTCGCCAAAAACGCATGTGATCTCCTCATAATTAGTTTCTTATTTGGACTTGAGTATTCTTAAAGTAATTGACTCGTATCGGATAGGTTTCTGATTTCCTTCACCTATAATAGCCGTGGATTTCAAAACAGTATCATAACTGCGAGAGAATTAACGAACACTTAACATGGAGATGCAGAATGTTTCCGTTCAATAAAGGTAGAGGATATGTGCTCGGGAGAAGTAGTGAATGTTTCCCATGAATGCTTTTTCCTTGCAATGGCAATTCTACAGACCACTCTAAGAAGAGTAGTGGTATTGATTTTCCCGTTATCTTTTGAGAGAAGCATGGTTGCTTATATTACGTCAAAAGATATGTTTTTTTGCGAGCGATAGGTCCTGACGTGAAAGCGGTCCAGAAGGAGTAAACATTACGAATTTGAAGTCTAAAGTGTGACTATTACATTTTTTAAGTGATAGACCGTTAACCCGTTGAAATCAAGTAACCGGCGCCTTTTGGAGGTGCCCGATTTGTTGCATGTGGAAGTTAGGTGTGATATTATCAATAAAATTGGAGGGTTGTTTGTAATGGTGCAGATGACTCCGCCATAAATACAAGGAGGGAAAATGAGTAAGAAACTGATAGTCGCTCTGCTGTCAATGCTTTTAGTGTTCACGCTGATCCTCAGCGGATGCACACAGCCAGCAGCGCCCGCACCGGCACCAACTCCTGCAGAAGAAACCCCTGCAGAAGAACCACCTGCAGAAGAAACCCCTGCAGAAGAGCCAGCACCTGCAAAAGGTGACAACATTTTGAAAGTTGGCGGCAGTGGTTATGACGGAGTTTTCAACCCGATCATGAGCAGTAATGTCTACGACGGCTATGTTGTTGACCTTATCTTTGAAGGCCTGGTCACTCTAGATGCTGAAGGAAACTACATCCCCAATCTGGCGGACTGGGAAGTCTCTGAAGATCATAAGGTTTACACCTTTACTCTCAAAGACGGAATCAAGTTCTCAGACGGAACACCCCTTACAGCTGAAGACGTTGTCTTTACTTACACCACGATTGCTCATCCTGACTATGATGGACCCAGAAGTTACGCTGTCAGCGGTATGAAGGGTTATAAAGAATATCATGCAGGCGAAGCAGAGGAATTCGCCGGTGTTCAACTAATTGACGAAAAGACCGTTGCTTTTACGTTTGACGAAGCCATTGTTTCCAATATTGAGAACTTCGGCTACGGCATTCTGAGCAAAGACTACTACGGATTTGAAGACTATGCGACATTTACAGAAAAGAATAATGCGCCGATGGGCTCCGGTCCGATGCTTCTGGAAGACTTTGCTCCCAAGCAGCACGTCATCCTCGATACCAACACGAATTATTGGGATGCTGCCCGCATGCCTAAGATCGATGGCGTTCTGATCGTTGAAGTTTCTGAAGATACGATTCTTTCCGCACTCGAATCCGGTCAGATTGACCTGGCACAGCCTCAAACCAACAAAGACAACCTCGATACAATCAATGCCATGCAAAACGTATCGCCTGTCACCTATCTTGGTAATGGCTACACCTTCATGTGCTTTGAAACCACGACGCCTCCTTTCAATCAGAAAGAAGTTCGTCAGGCACTTCTGTACGCACTCGACCGCAAAGAATTCATCAAAGCGGAATACAAATCTGAAGAGCTGGCCTCTGTAGGTATGGCTCCGATTTCTCCCGTCAGCTGGGCATTCCCTGAAGAAGGTCTCAATGCCTATGACTTTGACCTCGACAAAGCCAACCAACTCCTCGATGAGGCAGGCTGGGAAATGGCCGATGACGGCTTCCGCTACAAAGATGGTGAGAAACTCTACGTCAAATGGCTGATCTACACTGAGTCCACTTGGCCTGGAACTCTTGCAGGAATGGCCGCCGACACTTGGAAACAAATCGGTGTGGATCTGTTTACTGATATGATGGACTTCAACACAGTAGCAGAACTGACCATGGACGCACAGCCTGCGGACAGACCCAACAACTTTGATATCTACACGATGGGCTTCAGCCTTGCTCCCGACCCCGACCTTGCGGGTGCTCTGTTTGACGCAGATGCAAGCGCAGCAGGTGGCTTTAATGCTTCCGGCTTCCGCGATGAGCGTGTACAGGAGCTGATCCAAAAAGGCAGAACAACCTTTGATCAAGCTGAGCGTATCAAGATCTATGATGAACTCGCCAAGATCCTCAATGACGAAGTCGCTACCGCTATCGTTGCTTACCGTAACGAAATGTGGGGCGTCAACAACCGTGTGAAGAATCTTGACATCAGCACCTACCTGACATGGGTATCCTTTATCCATGATGTGGAGCTGGAGTAATCAATCAGATTATGATATCTGAGTTCTAGTAGGTAAAGACATGAGCCGGAGGGCGAAGTTCCCTCCGGCATGTTTTTCAAAGAATGAGGAGGAAACATGCGTACCTACATCATTCGCCGCGTGGCACAAATGATCCCTGTCTTTCTGGGCATCATGTTCATCCTGTTCCTACTGTTGCAGCTTGCCCCCGGTGGACCTTCCAATATGTTGATGGATCCGCGGATGACGGTCGAGCAAAAAGAGGAATTGGCTGAAAAATACGGTGAAAACAAACCATTTTATGAGAAGTTTTTCAATTGGATCGTAGATGCCGCTCAGGGAAACTTTGGAAATTCTATTACACATAAAAAGCCCGTCACTGCCGTAATTAATGACTTTATTGGCAATACATTTTTACTTTCATCTCTGTCTTTATTAGTCGGGCTGTTAATAGGCGTACCACTTGGGATAGTCTCTGCGACGAGGCAGTATTCTGCAGTAGACTATGCCGCAACAGTTTTTGCTTTAATCGGTGTCAGCCTTCCTGCCTTCTTCTTTGCCCTCTTGCTGTTAAAGGCATTTGCGGTGGATCTTGCCCTATTTCCTATTTTTGGTCTTGCTGACCCCCTACTCAGAAAAGCAGACTGGCTTACACGTACCTTGGATAAAGCCCATCACCTGGTCTTACCGGTGACGGTATTAGGTATGACGCAGGCTGCTTCTTTCATGCGTTATACACGCTCCTCCATGCTCGAGGTAATCCGCCAGGATTATGTCCGCACGGCCAGAGCGAAAGGCCTGAAAGAAAAAGTGGTCATTTATAAACACGCTTTCAGAAATGCCATGATTCCGATTATTACCCTCTTGGGATTCTCCATTCCCGGACTCCTTTCCGGAGCCCTCATGACGGAAACGATTTTTTCGCTTCCGGGACTCGGTAAAGCTTCCGTTGAAGCCGTTTCGCAAAGAAACTTTCCTCTCGTTCTTGGGATCAACGCCATGTTGAGCATTGTTACCTTATTTGCGGCTCTGATAGCCGACCTGCTTTATGCAGCCGCCGATCCCAGAATTCGTTATGATTAAGGAGATTTAGCATGTCAACAAGAACAGACATTGTCAATCGGCGTCTCCTGAAGAAAGACAAGAACGTTGAGTCCTTCTGGGCAAACGTATTTAAACAATTCAAAAGAAATAAACTTGCGGTTGTAAGTACTTATATAGTATTGGCTATCGTTTTGGCATGTATCATTGTGCCGATGGTCTCGCCGTACTCGCTGGAGCAGACAGACACCGCGAATCGTGCGCAAGCACCTTCCAGGTCACACTGGCTGGGCACCGATAATATCGGTCGTGATTTATTCACGCGGCTCTTTATCGGAGGGCGTATTTCGCTCGGCATAGCCCTGGCGGTTGTCACGCTGGAGTGTATCATTGGCATCGTGTTGGGAACACTTGCCGGATACTATGGTGGGATTGTTGATGGGATCATCATGCGTATCTCTGATATCTTCCTATGCTTCCCCTTTCTCATCATTTGTATCGTCATCGTATCGATCTTCAGCAGTGGACCTGCCACGCTTATATTGACGCTGTCCATTTTGTCGTGGCCATCCATTGCCCGCATCGTGCGCGCACAGATCCTGTCACTGCGTGAGCTGGAATACATGGAGGCCTGTGAAGCCCTGGGCATCAGTGACTTTAAGCGGATGTTCCGCCACCTTTTGCCCAATGTCATGGCGTATATTATTGTCTATGCCACCTTGGGTATTGCCGCCACGATCCTGACGGAAACAAGTCTTTCCTTCCTGGGACTGGGGATTCGTTTCCCGATCCCGACATGGGGCAACCTGATCCAGCCCGCCCGCGAACTTGTCGTTATTCAGAAATACTGGTGGTACTGGATGCCTTCAGGTATTGCGATTTTCCTGACCGTTATGTGTTGCAATATCATCGGCGACGCCCTTCGTGACGCAGTTGATCCGAAGATGAAAAGGTAGGTGACGGCGATGAGAAAACAACCCATCCTTCAAGTGAAAAACTTGAAAACATATTTCCACACCGACTCCGGCACCGTAAAAGCCGCTGACGATGTCAGCTTCGATGTCTATCCGGAAGAAACCCTTGGCATCGTGGGTGAGTCAGGCTGTGGTAAAAGTATCACCTGCATGTCGATCATGCAGCTGGTGGAAACGCCCCCCGGAAAATACGAGGGTGGTGAAATCCTCTTTGATGGCATCGACATTATGAAAGCCAGCAAGAGGCAGATTATGGACATTCGCGGAAATCAGATTTCTATGATCTTCCAGGAACCCATGACCAGCTTAAACCCGGTGTTCCGCGTGGCCGATCAGATTGCAGAAGCCATCATGGTGCACCAAAATGTCAATAAGAAAGATGCAGAGGAACAAGCTGTCGATATGCTTCGAAAGGTGGGTATCCCCAACCCGGAGCGTGTGGCCAGAGATTTTCCTTTTGCTCTCTCGGGAGGCATGCGTCAGCGCGTCATGATCGCCATGGCCCTTGCCTGTAAGCCGAAGATTTTGATAGCGGATGAGCCGACGACGGCGCTCGACGTAACCATTCAGGCGCAGGTCTTACAATTGATGAATGATCTGAAAGATGATTATCAGACATCTGTCATCTTTATTACGCATGACCTCGGTGTCATAGCGGAAATGTCGGATCGCGTCATGGTGATGTATGCCGGTAAGATTGTTGAGCTGGCTGATGTGGAGGAGCTCTTTACCACTCCCAAGCATCCCTACACCATCGGGCTGATGAAATCCAAGCCCGATATGAGTACTACGGGAGATCGCCTGACCGTCATCCAGGGAAATGTGCCGAACCTGAACCGTTTGCCGTCCGGCTGTGCCTTCCATCCTCGCTGCCCGTATGTGATGGATATTTGTAAAGAAGAGACACCGGATCTTCGCGATATCAGTGCGACACGCAAAGCAGCGTGCTGGAAAGTATTTCAAGAGAAGGAAGTAAGCTATGAGTGATACAACAAAACAAGATGCTCTGTTGCGTGTAGACAATCTGGTCAAACACTTCCCAATACGCGGTGGATTATTTAAACAGGTCAAAGCACATGTCCGCGCGGTCGACCATGTCTCCTTTGAAATTGAAAGAGGCAAAGTCCTTGGCATCGTAGGAGAATCGGGCTGTGGAAAGACAACACTTGGTCGCACCATGCTCCGCTTGACTCCCCCTACGGATGGCAAGGTGTACTTCAAAGATATCGATGTCTTCGCCCAGAACAAAGAGGAGATGCATAAGCTGCGAACGAAGATGCAGATCATCTTCCAAGACCCCTACAGTTCGCTTAATCCCCGTCTTCCTGTCAGTGAAATCATAGGGGAAGCACTGATGCAACATAAGTTGGTTGAGAACAAGACCGAGATGATGGACCGGGTCATGGATATCATTGAAAAATGTGGACTCTTCCCTGAGCAGGCTTTTCGTTACCCGCATCAATTTTCGGGTGGTCAGAGGCAACGCATCTGTATCGCACGTGCACTCGTTCTGAACCCTGAGTTTGTCGTCTGTGACGAAACTGTATCGGCGCTTGACGTGTCGATTCAGAGTCAGATCATCAATCTCCTGAAAGAAATGCAGGAAGAGTTGGGACTTACCTATCTGTTCATCAGTCATGACCTCAGCGTCATCCGCTTTATCAGTGATCAGGTAGGCGTCATGTACCTGGGAGAGATCGTAGAGTACGGAGACAAGAAGCAGATCTTTGATACGCCGAGACATCCGTACACGGAAGCGCTTCTCTCAGCCGCACCTTCTTTTGACTTTGAGAAGATCCGAACCCATAAGCGCATCATTCTGGCGGGGGACATTCCCTCTCCGGTCAACCCTCCCTCGGGCTGCCGCTTCCATACGCGCTGCCCCTATGCGCAACCGCTCTGTGCGGAGGAAGTCCCGGAAGATACAGTGGTTGAACCCGGTCATCGTGTGCGCTGTCACATTGCGAGTGGGAAGATCACTGTCAACCGATAGTTAGCAAGGAGTTCATCATGTTTGGCGTAGGAAAAAAAGCACTTGAAGATGAAAAACGTATCCTTGAAGCGAATCGCCCGCAAGTGCAAGAAGCTCAAGAGGAGCCGATAGCACCGGAACAGATTCGTCTGGAAAAGGGTGATCTCAAGGCGATGGTCCTCGCCGTGCTGAGTCTCACGTTGCCATATCTGTTGGTTTTTATTGCCAGTATCTTTCTCATCTACAAAGTGATTCAGTGGATCTGGTAAAAAGCTAGAACTCAATGATTACCGGCCCTGCAAGCGAAAGCTGCAGGGCTTTTGTATTGCGTTCATTGCTGTGGAACTCTATCGTCTTGTCTGGTATATAAAGCTTTTCTAGAAGATTTCTCTTTTGGCATAAATCCGGTTGACATACTTTCAGCAAGGAGGTATATTTTAGATAGCACTGGTAGGCAAAATAGATGAATACAACAAAGCTTATCCGGGCAAAGTAAAACATAAACTTAATATATATGCGGTGTATGATTCAATAAATGGCGGAATGTTCTAGACACGTGCTTCATCAACCTCAACTGGTATGGAAAAATGAACTGACCAATGAAAGAAGGGGGAAATGCTCAAGATTGATAAGTCCGAAGTCGATTTTTTAGTCACGGAGGAGATGGTTCCGGAAACCTCTCATGTGCTCAACAATGTCTTCCCGGTTGTCGATGAAATTTTGGAGAAAGTCGAAAAAACGTCTATTGAGAGGATATATTTTGTCGCATGTGGCTCTCCGTTGTGTGCCTGCCAGACGGCGGCGCAACTTGCGGAACTCTATGGTGATTTTCGCGTCAGGACCTTTAGCGGGATGGACTTTGTTTTAAACCCGCCACATGTTCTCGATGCCAGCTGTCTGGTCGTGGGAGTCAGTGACTCCGGCAAAACGGAAGAAGTCGTACAAGGGGTAGAACTCGCCCGAAAAAGTGGTGCAGTTACCCTCGCTGTGACGAAAACGGAAGACTCACCTCTGGCTAGAACAGCGGAATATGTCGCAGCTTATCATGCCGAATGCATCTGGATTGTTCATCTATTAATCAGCTATCACTTGGTTCTACACTTTTTGCAGGATACCCCTGAACTGCAGCAAATCAAATCCGAACTTCATGAGCTTCCCGAAGAGCTTTCGCGTCTCCTGGAAGAGGTGGAAGAAGAGATGGAGAAGTGGGGAGAGAGAGCCTCGAAGTGGCCTCTCATCTACACCGTCAGCTCCGGAAATCTCTTGCCCATCGGCTATAAAGAGGGCATCATCACAATGCTTGAATTTACGTGGACACATGGCTGTAGCCTGAATGCCTCGGAGTTCCGTCACGGTCCTCTCGAAGTGGTTGATGAAGATACGAATTATGTCGTATTCATCGGAAGGGACAAGACGCGTCCAAGCGCGCAAAGAGCTCTTCGCTTTATTGAGGGTTTGACAGAAAATGTCATTGTTTTTGATAGTAAGAAGTTTTCTGATAAGTACCATCCTGCCCTGGATCCCTTCCTGCTCTTTGTACCGCTGGAGTATTTCTATTACTATCTGTCTATCCACAAAGGTCACAACCCTGATGATAGAAGATATTACGGCGGTTTGAGGCCTTACTGATGAAGCTGATCGGAGTGGGAGACAATGTCCTGGATCACTACACAGATCAAGGCTTGATGTACCCCGGAGGAAATGCCGTCAATGTAGCGGTCTATGCAAAGAAAATGGGACTCGAGACAGCCTATCTGGGAAGTGTGGGAAAAGATGCGCCCGGTAAATGGCTCGTGGATGCTCTTTCGAAAGAAGGAGTGGATGTCTCATATGTAAAAGAGCTCGAAGGCAAGACCAACATCTGCCACGTGGCGCTTGTGGAAGGAGATCGAACTTTTGTCGGAAGTGACAGAGGCGTGAGCGATGAGCTTTACTTAACCGAAGAAGACTTTGCTTTTCTCTCAACCTTTGACCTCGTCCATTCCAGTATCTATTCTCGACTGGAGAATCAATTAGAAGAGCTGTCGAAGGCTGCTGCACGCCTGACATTTGATTTTTCCAACGACTCTGACGCTCCCTACCGAAAAGATGTCCTGCCCTGGGTGACTGCCGCCTTCTTTTCAGGGAGCGACATGTCTGAAGGGGAGATCGAAGAGCTCTTCTTGGAATGCCGAGAAGCAGGAGTGGAACTATGTCTTGTTACAAGAGGATCGCAGGGTGCGATTCTTGAGTATAAAGGAATAAGGTATTACCAGGGGATTACGCCAATAGAAGTTGTAGATACACTGGGGGCAGGGGACGGCTTTATTGCCGCCCTTCTTGTCGCTCTCTACGCTCATAGGCTCGATCCCCAAACTTCCATGAAGAAAGCTTCGGAGTTTGCTGCAAAAGTATGCACAGACTACGGTGCTTTCGGTCAAGCAATGTCATACTGAAAGGAGAGGACAATGCGAAGAAAGATTGCACTGCTGTTGTGTCTTGTCATGCTGACGGGTCTGTTTGCAGGCTGCTCAGATAAAGGCGCACCGGCGCAGGGAGCGTCTGATCAGGTGACGATCAAGTTCCTTCACAAATGGCCCAACCCCGAATACAATGATTATTTTGTATCAGCGGTAGCCAAATTCGAAGAGCAAAACCCCGGAATTAAAATTTCCATGGACTCTGCCGGAGACGAGGCGATCAAGGACAAGATCCGTGTCGTCATGGGAACCTCTGAGCAACCCGACGTCTTTTTCTCATGGAGTGGTGAGTTTGCAAAGAACTTCATCCGTGAAGGAAATGTACTGGACCTGACCCCTTATCTTGACGCCAAGACAGAGTGGAAAGATGGGATCATGCAAGCTGGTCTCGAGCCGTTTATGGAAGGCGGAAAGTACTACGGAATTCCCTATCGCATCAACGGCAAATTCTTTGTCTATAACAAAGAACTCTTTGCGGCCAACAACCTGAGCGAACCCAAGACATGGGGTGAATTCCTCACGACCCTCGAAACCTTGAAAAATGCTGGCGTGACGCCGATCGGACTTGGCAATATTTATCCGTGGGCAGCCTGTCACTACATTACAGGGCTTAACCAGAAACTCGTTCCTGACGATGTGCGCCGTGTAGACTATGTCAAAGAAACCGGTGAATACACTGATCAGGGGTATGTCACGGCACTTGAATACTTAAAAGAACTTAACGACAAAGGCTACTTCCAGGAAGGCGTCAACTCAACAGAACATAATATGAGCCTGGAGATGTTCTACGGTGGACAGGTAGCCATGGTGTATGTAGAACTCGAAGAGTTCGTGGACTTTGATGAAAAATTTGCCGACAAATGGGGCTTCTTCCCGATGCCTGCTATTGAAGGTGGAGCCGGTAATCAGAATTTCCTGACGGGTGCACCGGACGGATTCATGGTCTCTTCTAAGACCGCTCATCCTGACGAAGCCGTCAAATTCCTTGAGTTCCTGACCAATCTTGAGAATAGCACAGAGATGGTCAAAGCCCTTGGCTGGCCAAGTCCGGTTATCGGAGCCGTCAACAGTGAGAACTCCTCAGAATCTCTCGTAGCTGGCCTAAATGCAGTCTCAGAAGCCGAAGGTATGGCTCTGTGGCTCGATACGGATATCGATATCCGTATCTCGGACGTTTACTTACCCGACCTTCAAGAACTGCTAAATAACGATAAAACTCCTGAACAGATTATGAAAGAGGTGCAGGAAGTCTCTGAGCGAATCAAGACGGAGTAAACTGACAACCCGCAGCTTAATGCTGCGGGTTTTTCTCGGAGATTATTATGAAACTTTACGGCAATAAGAAGACCGCACTGCTTTTCATTGCTCCGGCGCTCCTGTTTGTTTTACTGTTCATCTACTATCCGATCGTGCAGAACTTCTTCCTGAGTCTTTACAGGTGGAAGGCGTTCGGAGAAGAGCGAACCTGGGTCGGACTGCAGTACTACAAACGCATTGCGCAGGACCCGGTCTTTTTGATCGCACTTAAAAATAACTTTCTCTATTCTTTGATCTCCATCGTCTTTCAGGTGGGATTGGGACTTGTAATTGCGGCGATCCTGGAAGAAGCGTTTTTTCAACGTTTCCAGGGGTTCTTCCGGACAGTGTTTTTCATGCCCTCGGTAATCAGTATCACGGTGGTGGGATTGTTGTTTCAACTGGTCTATCATCCTAGCATCGGTCTGCTGAACAGCTTCTTAAAAGCCGTGGGGTTTGGAAACCTGACCCGCGCCTGGCTCGGCGAAAGCGGCTCCGCCATCTTTGCCATCATCGCCACTAGTCAGTGGCAGTACATCGGCTATATCATGCTGCTGTTTCTCGTCGCTATTCAGAAAATTCCAAAGGGACTCTATGAGTCAGCGCAGATTGACGGAGCTAACCCCATCCAGCGCTTCTTTTATATTACGGTTCCCCAGGTGAAGGAGACCATCATTATGACGTCGATCATCACCGTCATTGGTGGGTTTAAAGTCTTCGATGAAGTCTATGTCATGACAGCGGGAGGACCCGGAAGAAGCACAGAAGTGCTGGCGACATATTTGTACCGCTCTGGCTTTCGAAATGACGAGATGGGCATGGCTAGCGCCATCGCCTCCATCATCTTCATCATCACTTTTGTTCTGACACTCGTCCAACTCTATGTCAACAGCAAGATCACGGAGGAGTAGACATGGGTAAAGCAAAAGGCTGGAATCCCTCAAGAGCTCTGGTCATGCTGGCTCTGATCATCTATTCACTTCTCATTATCTACCCCCTGATATGGATGCTGCTGAGCGGATTCAAAGATAACCAAGGCTTGTTTCTTGACACCTGGGGTCTGCCGAAAACATGGCTCTGGGAAAACTATGTGATGGCATGGGAGCGCGGGATAGGAAGATACTTCCTAAACAGTGTCATTGTCACCGGTGCTTCCGTCATCCTCACGCTGATCATCAGTTCTTTAGCTGCCTTTGCGCTCGCGCGCTTTGAATTTAGGGGACAAAATCTCCTGCTTCTCATCATAATTGGCGGACTGATGCTCTCTCCTCAAGTCAGTCTGGTTTCTCTGTTTAGATTCCTTCAGACTCTGGGGGTCTACAATACGTATCTGGCGCTGATCATTCCGTATGTCGCCTACAGGATTCCTTTTTCCACTTTTCTGATTCGAAGCTATATGCTCTCGCTTCCCAGGGAAGTGGAAGACTCCGCTTATATTGACGGATGCACCTCCTGGCAAGTGTTCTCTCGCATCATCATGCCGATGAGTAAACCTATCCTCGCCACCGGCGCGCTTTTGACGGCGATGAGCTGTTGGAATGAATTTATGTTTGCCCTCGTCTTTATCGAGAGCGATAAGTATAAGACGATTCCAGTGGGGCTGATGAACCTGCGAAGCAGTCTAAGTACAAACTGGACGGTGCTTATGGCGGGGCTCACCCTATCTGTGGTCCCCATGATCATCATGTTTCTTCTGTTCCAAAAACAACTGGTCCGCGGAATTACTTCAGGTGGCGTGAAAGGATAATTACATTGGAAAATCGATACGAAATATATGAAAAAGTATTACAGCATGGCGTAGATCAGGCTTCTTCCATTGAAGCAGCCCTGGATCCTGTGCTCGAGCGAGGGATTGACTCGGTTTACTTAGTCGGTTGCGGAGGCTCTCTGGCGGTGATGTTGCCGCTGGAAAAACTCCTTCACGAACATAGCTCCATCCCCTGCTACGCCTTAAATAGCAATGAATTTCTGCAAGAAAAACCCAAAGGATTTACAAAGAACAGCTTGGTGGTCCTCTCCAGCTACACCGGCACCACAAAAGAGACGGTGGAAGCAGCACGTTTCGCAAAAGATACCGGTGCTTTTACGATGGCATTTGCGGGCAACGCCGACACGCCTCTTGGTCACAGTGTGGATGTCGTCTTTGCTAATGATGCACCCATCGGAGTGACGGACTCAAAGGCGATCATGCTCTACCACATTATGCTCTATGTATTGCAAAAACGTGGAGAACTTGAGGACTATCAGGGCTGGAAAGAGAGCCTGGCAGCTCTGCCAAAAGCGCTACGCTCCATTCGTGAAAACGAATCCCGTGGAAAAGAGTTTGCGGAGTTCATCCAGGAAGGCCCGATGATCATGGTCACCGGAAGCGGCGTCAACTACGGAGAAGCCTACATGTTTGCCATGTGTATTCTTCAGGAAATGCAGTGGATTCCGGCACAGTGGATTCATGCTGGTGAATTTTTCCACGGAGCTTTTGAAATACTGGTAGAGGATACTCCACTCCTTGTGCTCCATGGCGAAGACAAGACCCGTCCGCTCTCTCAGCGTGTAGTAGACTTTGCCTCCGGTATCACCAAGAGACTTTTTGTCATCGACTCGAAAGACTATGCGATGGAAGGAGTCAAGCCGGAACACCGAGGACTTCTCAATCCTTTCGTGTTTATGTCGACTCTTGGAAGACTCGGGGATGAGTTGGCAGACGCGAGAAATCATCCTTTGAGCACTCGTCGCTACATGGGCAAGGCAAAATACTAAGCGGAAGCTTTTAAACTCGATGACTTGATGATGGACAAGGAGGGCGTATGGCCAGTCTGTCACTACAAAATATCAGAAAAGTATATCCCGGCAATGTTGAAGCGGTCAAAGGAATCCATGTCGAAATTGAAGACAAGGAATTTATCGTACTCGTCGGCCCCTCGGGCTGCGGAAAATCGACGACCCTTCGCATGATTGCAGGCTTGGAAGACATTACCGAGGGAGATCTCTTCATTGACGGAGAAAAAGTAAACGATACCCACCCCAAAGATCGTGACATCGCCATGGTCTTTCAGAACTACGCACTATATCCGCACATGAGTGTCTATGACAATATGGCTTTTGGGTTGAAGATCAAAAAGACACCGAAGGAAGAGATCAACAGGAGAGTCAAAGAAGCCGCAAGAATTCTTGAAATAGAAGATCTTTTGGAGCGTAAGCCAAAGGCGCTTTCCGGAGGACAGCGCCAACGTGTCGCACTGGGGAGAGCCATGGTTCGCGAACCTAAGGTCTTCCTTATGGACGAACCGCTCTCAAATTTAGATGCAAAACTGCGCGTGCAGATGCGCTCAGAGATTACAAAACTTCATCAGCGCCTGGATACGACCTTTATCTATGTCACGCATGATCAGACAGAAGCGATGACAATGGGTACAAGGATCGTCATCATGGATCAGGGAGATGTCATACAGATTGCGTCTCCACAGGAGCTCTATAGCCACCCCAGAAATGTCTTTGTCGCCCGTTTTATCGGAAGTCCTCAGATGAATCTTTTTACAGGCACTGTCATAGAAGAAGACGGAAAATATGTGGTGCAGATACCGGATGGAACAAAACTGCAGGTGACAGAAGCTCGCGAACAGGCGCTTAGAGACGGAGTCTATCTTGGAAAAAAAGTATTTGTCGGTATGCGCCCTGAAAATCTGCATGAATCAGAGATTGACCCGTTGGCGATGAACTATGCTATACTCAGGTCGACAGTGGAAGTTGCGGAACACATGGGCTCCGAAACCTATCTCTACATGACAATAGCCGGAGAAAATACGATAGCCCGAGTGGATCCAAAGACGACAAAAGAGGTGGGTGATGAGGTTGAACTTCACATCCACTATAACCGTATTCACGTATTTGATAGAGAGACAGAATTGAGCATCTGCTGATGAAACAAATGGAACTGATGGCCTGGCAGCTAATCAAAGAGCAATTGATGGCTGACATCCTGACCGACAGTGTCAAAGACGGAGACAGACTCGAGAGCGAGCGCACGATGATGCGCCGCTTCGGTGTGACCAGAGACACGCTTCGCCGTGCATTTGAAGAGCTGCGAAATGAGGGGCTTATCTATTCGGTACCTGCCTCTGGTCACTACGTCGCTAAAAATAAGAATATCCGAAACCTCCGAGACCTGCAGAGTCTGACGGAGTGGTCCCTGGATAGAGACATCCATCTGGAGACGAAGATTCTGACAAAACAGGTCATAGAAGCAGACAAAGGACTTACAAAGAGGCTCCACCTTACCTTGGGTAGTCCCGTCTTCTATCTGCAGCGATTGCGCATCCTCGACGGAAGGCTCAGTTTAATTGAAAATTCCTATATCAGTCTCACCCGCTTTCCCGGTATAGGTAGTATTAATCTGGAGAGTGAGAGTCTTTATCAATCGATGGAGGAGATGGGAGCCCACTTCTCCTATGGTGAAGAAGAGATCTCTGTCACCCATCTAACACAAGAGGAAGCAGATCTCTTCGAACTTCCTGCCGACTCTCCGGCTTTTTTCCTCCGAAGCATTGTCTATGATACCGCCGGGGAACCTCTGGAGTACCTGTACTCTGTTCACCCATATAAGTTTCAAGCATTTCGCTATGACAGCGAGGATGACGATGAATAAGCCTTATTATCTCCAGCTAAAAGAAGTCATTCAGGAAAAAATAAAAGATGGCACCTACTCGCCCGGAAAAGAACTTCCCTCCGAGAGGCAGATTGCTCAACGCTATGGAGTGCATCCTCATACGACCCGTGCCGCCCTAAAACTCCTTGAAAAAGACGGACTGCTGCAACTTGTGCCGGGACGAGGTGCATTTGTCAACTTGCCAAGCCCGGATGAAAACATGAAGGAGTTGGGATTCACTCTTCCTGAAGGCAAGAAAAAGCGAAAAAAAGCTAAGGTACATCTTCGTCTGGCAGGTCCCTATTATGCAAAGATCCTTCACGTAGAGTCGCAAGAGGAACTGTATTACATGAAACGAGTGGTGAAAGAGAAGAAGCCTCTATATATGGAGGAACTCTTTGTGGTAAAGAAGAAAGTACCGGATTTTCCTGAGTTACACCCGGACGTCTTTTCACTTTCTAATATATTGGCGCAGAAGGAGGCTCCCATCTCGCGTACTGCGCAGTTACTGAAGATCTGCGATGCATCTAAAGAAGTCCAAAGAAGATTAAAACTCCCCGCCGGGTCAGTGGTACTCCTTCTGGAGCGCACGGACTATGACAGGGAAGGACCGGTTGCCTTCACAAGATATTATCTTCAAAGTGAAGATCTGGCAGTGGAGGTCAAATTTCGAAAGTCGCCTACCGGCGAATAATGACCGGAAGGTTTTTGGGGGCGCTGCGCTCATAGCGCACTGCCGGATGACCGATGACAAGCGATGCCTGAACGGTGTCGCTTTCTTTTATTCCCAGGAACTCTTTAAACTCCCGCGAATAGTTGACTGCTCTTGCAGTAAAGCCACTGTAGAGCATGCCGAGCCCCAGTGAGTAGACCATTGTCTCCATATGCGCTGCAGCGATGCAGGCATTGATAGATGAGGGGGAGATGAGCAGGATCACGCAAGGGGCACCGAAGAATAAACGGTCAGGTGCGTCGGGAAGCTTGTTCTCATCGTACATCCGCTTCCACATCTTCGCATAGCGAATCATGTTAGGCTCTTTTTTCAACTCCTCGGAGAGGTCGCTGATGTTGTACAGAGAGTCAATGGCGAGGTTTCTTGCGTGATGCAGGTTGTCCTGGATCACCACATAAGAGACATTTTGAACGTTTCCTCCTTTGGGGGAGTGAATGCCCATTGCGAGGATCTTCTGAAGATCTTCTGCAAGAACCGGCTCATCGCGAAATTTTCGTATCGTCCGGCGGCTCTTCATCCAGCGGAGAAGCTGATCAGGATCCAGCCGGTCTTCTTCTTTTACCTTGACGATGTCTGCGTTTGAAAAATTCACTAAAGTGACGCTATTTGTCGGACAGATGGCCAGACAGTGGCCACATTCCAGGCACAAAACACCTTTGGACTGCGCCTTGCCCTCAACAAGTTCTATATCATCTGTGAAGCAGTCCCCTACACACTTGCCACAGCCTATGCATGTTGCTCTATCGATAGTAATCATATGTATTTCCTCCTGTACACGTTCTTCTGTTAACTATACCATCAATCCTTTAGATCGGAAGAGCACACGTCTGAACTCCAGTCACATCA
>CALFKA010000016.1 GCA_937880545.1 uncultured Clostridia bacterium
GTCCGGAAAATCCGGTGTATATGTGATTTTTTTATGGGGCATCGCCTCGATAAGCATCGAGGTGTGGATGGTCGGGTCAAAGGGCTCTCTGGCAGCATAGATGTCCATCATCCAGATCTCATCGGCTTCATCAAAGGCGTGCAGATGCTCATCAAAAAGGAGCTTGGTGCGGCTGTAGGTATGAGGCTGGAAGCCGACGATGAGACGCTTATCAGGATAGAACTCCTTGATGCTTTCAAGGAGTGCCTGGATCTCTCTTGGGTGATGGGCGAAGTCATCGTAGCAGAGCGCGCCGTTTACTTTGCCGTGGTAGTCAAAGCGGCGGGCAGCGCCCTGAAAGGCTGTCAGGGCCGGGAAGTAGTCGGCGACATTTTGATCATAGCGGTGGACACTGGCGATAGCGGCAAGGGCGTTGGCGACATTGTGTCTGCCATGCACCTGAAGGGTGATCGTCCCGAGAGGAGTCCCCCTGTAGCTCGCTTCAAAGAGGGTATTCCCGTCTTCAATGCGCACATTGTCTGCCCGATAGTCAGCGTCTTCTCCTACGGCAAAGGTGATGATCTCATGTTGAATGCGATCGAGAATCGGCTGTGTGTAGGGGTCCTGAGCGTTTATAAGGACAGCCCCTCCTTCGCGCGTCTGATTGGCAAATTTCACAAAGGAATCTTGAATGTGCTCGAGATCCCTGTAGTAGTCGAGATGATCACGGTCGATATTTAAGATGACCGCGAGGTCATGTTCGAAGTCGAGAAAGCTCTCTTCAAATTCACAGGCTTCATTTAAAATCAGTTCGCCCCCTCCGATCGAGATATTTCCACCGATCTCGGGCACGCTGGCGCCGATAATCAACGTGGAAGCAATGGGGCTTTTCTGAAGGAGGACAGCTGCCATCGAAGTGGCGGTCGTCTTTCCATGGGAGCCACTGATGGCGATCGAATGCGGAAACTGTGAAGTCAGCAGGCGGAAGAAGGCACTTCGCACCATAAGGGGAATCCCCAGGCGCCTCGCCTCTTGGATCTCCGGGTTATCATCGTGCACGGCACTCGTATGAAGAACGAGATCGGCGCCGTGGATGACTTCCCGTGAGTGACCTACCTGCACAGGAATACCTTCTGCCTGTAAACGACGGACATTGGCATTTTCTGCTCGGTCACTTCCTGTAATGGTATAGCCTTGATACTTTAAAAGCTCTGCCACCGCGACCATCGAACTTCCTCCGATGCCGACGAGGTGGATATGCTTGATGGATTCATCAAAAATAGGTTTCATCTTGCCTCTTTCAATGGCTACATTATACCACAGCAGATGATTTGAACTCCCATCAGCCTAGAATATTGAAATAAATCCGTGAAAACTGACTTTCATCGCATTATAATTGAGATGCTAGGATCAGAGGTTCATAGGAGAGTACAATGAAGGTCAATGATATCCTATCGATTGAAGGAATGGTCAAACTGAAAGTTTTGGCGGGTAAGCTAGGTTTGAGTAGAGAAATCAAGACCATCACGGTTCTTGAAGTGGCGGAAACTGAGGGTCAATCATGGTTGATCGAAGGACAGCTCTATGTGACCTCACTCTACGCAGTAAGAAACAATGTAGATAGACAAATCGAAATCATCAATTCGCTGATCCAAGCAAATTCTGCTGGTATTATTATTTGTCATATCAATCAATGGCTTAAGAGAGTTGACGAAAAAATAGTTGAAATATGTAATTATAATGACTTTCCACTTCTAGTTGCTGACAGCGACACAACCTACATTGAGATCCTTAATCCCGTCATCCTTAAGTTAATGGGAGATCCAGGAAAACAGCTTGAAGAGATTACTTGGATGCAGAAAAACCTCATTGAATATGTCGCTAGTATGAAAGACATCAGCACTATATACAAGACTATGTCAGACTATTATGAAGAGAAGCTTTGTTTTTTGATGTGGATAACAGGATCATTTACCCGAGGTTCGACTGTGATCTAGATTCAGAAAAACTCCAGTCATTGATTGAAGAGTTAGAAAAATTAAAAAAATCGCCATATACGGAAGGGAGGGTGATGATCAATGAAAGCTCCTACTTTATTCAGTGTGTATTTTCAAATCATATTTATTTTGGCGCCATAGTCGTAAAGCTCTTAAAGAACAGTATTAATAAACCCTTATTGGAACTAATGGCTCGCGTGTTTACATTGATAGCCACAAAAAAAGACAGAGTCGCAGAGCTGGAGATACGAAAAAGAGAAGAATATCTCAGTGATCTAATTACATGGAATTTTCGTTCTGATGAAGTTGCGGTGAAGCTAGGATTGCAAGTTAACTGGGATATCACAAAAATCAGGCAGATTGTCATTGTGAATATGAATATATACCAGGAAAAAAACGGAGAGTTTTTAAGTGAGTTAGAAAAGCACATCAACACCATTCAATTCCCAAGAATAAAACATCTCGTAAAAAAAGAATGTTCCGAAAATATAATCGGAATCAGAAGTGATATGCTAATCATTTTAGTGGCTGAAAAAGAAAGACAGGACTCTTCAAAGAGGGTGAGAGACATGTGTGAAAGTATTATTGAGAATTGGAATTATGAGTTAGGTGGGAATATTTCCATCGGTTTCAGTGACTATTTTGATAGCCCAAGTTCTATTCCACGTGCTTATACTCAAGCTACTGACGCGATGAGATTTGTTCGCACTTTCTTGGGAGAAAACCTTTGCATGTGTTACAACGAACTCGGGATTTATAGTATGTTACAAGAGATTCGTGCTAACCGAAATTTAATCAGGAACTTGAAGAATAGTTTTTCGAAATTGACCGAACATGACAGCGAGAATGATCAAGAGTTGGAAAAAACTTTAAAATGCCTACTATTGAATGATATGGAGACACTGAAGGTTTCTAAGATTATGAACCTACACAGAAACACAGTTTTATATAGAAAAAACAAGATTTATGAATTATTAGGTTATGAGCCATGGAGAATGCCGTATCTGCTAAATTCTATGATCTGGGCACTTCTATGAAAACGTAACACAAGAATAAAATATGAGCAGTTGATATTGTGCTGGTTCACAAGCGTCAACTGTTTTTTTGTGCGTAGAAACATTTTCGTTTGTTCTTTTATGAGATAAATTCATTAATGAAAGGAGTGATAAAATGGCGAAAAACTCGAAAACAACGGCACAGCAACCAGTTGATGACTATGCGACAACCAGAGTTCCTGTGGAAGCAAGAAGAGGAACTTTTGAGGTATCAATGGTAGCCTCGGGTTTTTGCATTGCTATGTCCGGGCTCTTTACTGGAGCATCAATGGCTGCGGGTCTCACCTTAACTCAGGCTCTCATTGCTGCTTTTGTCGGTAATACTATTCTTTCGTTTTTTGGTGGACTCATCGGAGCGGCAGGAGCGAGAGAGGGACTCTCTTCTTCACGCCTTTCCAGATTTAGTTTTGGAACTCAAGGTTTTAAGATTGTCAGCATGGTTCTTGCACTTACTATGTTTGGTTGGTTTTCTGTTCAAGTAGGATTTTTCGGAAATACGATCAATGCAATGTTTCCAAATGCTGGGGTTATTACACGTGTGCCTGTAGCAGCTTTTTGGGGAGGGATTTTGATGCTACTCACGGCATACTATGGATTTAAAGGATTGAGTGCACTCAGCCTTGTAGCGGTACCAATGATTGCAATAACGGCAACCCTTGGGATCTTTTACGCTATAAGAGGAGTAGGTGGATGGACGGGCATGATGACCATCGAGCCGGTTGGTTCGGTAACCCTTGCACAGGGAATTGTTATGGTAGTCGGCTCGTTCGCTGCCGGAGCATCGGCACAAGCTGATATTACCCGATATGCGAAGGATGAGAAGGCTGCGTGGATATCGACATTGATCGGATACATGCTGGCTAATTCATTTATCATATTGGCGGGTTATATCACCACTCTTGCCACTGGCAGTGGGGATCTGCCTCGCGCCATGCTGGCACTTGGCCTGGGGATTCCATCACTTCTCGTTCTTATTGCAGCGCAGTGGACGACGAATGATAACAATCTATATACTGCCTCGCTAGGGTTAGCCAACATTATTAAAATCTCGAGATCCAACATCGTGCTTATTCTGGGGATATCAGGCTCAATACTGGGCGCTTTTGGAATGGCTGATTATTTCATCGGTTGGCTTAATATCTTGGGAATCGGAGTTCCGCCTATGGCGGGAATAATCCTAGCAGATTACTTCGTAGTTAACAAAGGAAAATACGACATTGAAAGTGATGAACAACTGCCCGCATGGAATTTCAACGCAATCATTGCTTGGCTGATCGCTGGCGTAGTGGGTTACTTCGTCAAGTGGGGAATTGCATCGTTGAATACGTTGGTTACAGCTATGATCGTGTATATTATCTTGATGATGTTTGTCAAGAAGAAGAAAGAAGAGGGGATTTAAATGGCATCTAAAATGGATATGGAATTGACGAAAAGTGCTTACAAACTATTAAACGACATGATCCAAGTAAAACCTGGAGAGAGTGTGCTGGTAACGATTGATTCCATTGGTGAGTTTCGAGTAGCGGAAGAATTTGCCAAAATGGCAGATGCTCTCGGAGCGAAAGCAATGCTTGCCTGGCATTCAACGCCAAAGGGATATGGTTCTCTTACAATGGATTACTTGCCTGAACCGCTTATTGCCTGCGCTGACAAGACAGATATATGGATCGAGCTAAATGATCAATGGTTGCTATACTCCCCCATTTGGGATCGAGCGGTAACGAATGGCCGAGATCGGAAGAGCACACGTCTGAACTCCAGTCACATCACG
>CALFKA010000017.1 GCA_937880545.1 uncultured Clostridia bacterium
GTCCGGGACAATCTTTCTCACCATGGAGATGAGGATGTTACTGGCGATGAGTACCGCTGTTGTGGCGATGCCCATGCCGATGCCGTTTTCAAGACTTGTCGTGACCGCCAGCGTCGGGCAGGTGCCGAGAAGCTGATAGAAAACGGGATTTTCTTTAATGATGCCATTTGTTAAACTAGATAGTTTCATGGATTCACCAGCCTTTCAAGGATCTTGCCGATGCGATTGACACCGCTGGTAACGGCAGCTGAGGTGACCGTCGCCGCCGTAACGGCCTGCACCTGATTGTTTCCTGCCTTGACTTTGTCAACCACGATGTCGCGCGTGAGCGTCATCCCATCGAACTGGTTGTAGAATTCAGGCTTGGACGCATTGGCTCCAAGTCCCGGTGTCTCTGTGTGAGTACCCAGGCGCAGTCCGGTAATCTCATAGTCCGTGTCAAAACCGACGATGATCTCCATCGGTCCGCCAAAGCCCTGAGAGGATACTTTCACGACATGCCCGAGGAGTTCGCCTCCTCGAAGTGCCTTATGTACATCTTTAATATTCGGGTCTTCTCGCTGGAACTGCTCGAGAAGCGCTGCATCGATTTGTTCAAATTCTTCGGCTTCTTCCATGACCTGTCTGCGGTTAGCTACATCGGCTGCAGCCCGACTCTCTGTAATTACATCTATGGTGGCGCCATATGTCATAGACAGAGCCAGTGCAGAAATCAGACAAAAGGCCATGAGAATGAGGCCCATTTTCATGACGTCTTTCATCAGTTGGCCCTCCTTCTACGGGTCCCAAAGACCCTTGGCGCAGTATAGTGTTCGATCATCGGGGTCAGCATATTCATCAGGAGTACGGAGAACATCACGCCCTCATTGTATCCACCAAAGACACGGATGAGTACGGTGATAAGCGCCGCTCCCGATGCATAGATCAACTGACCTGTCTTATTCATCGGAGAAGAGGCGTAGTCCGTCAGCATAAAGATACCGCCCAGGAAAACCCCTCCTGCGAGTGTGTTATAGAGACTCATCGAGGCGTCAAAGCCATCGAGGAGAAAAGTAAGTGCGAATACTCCGCCGATATAAACGACGGGAATGTGCCAAGTAACGACTTTACGTACAAGCAGGTAAGTCAGTCCCAAAAGCAGGGCGATGGTGCTTGTCTCCCCGATCGTACCGGGGATAAAGCCGAGGAAGGAATCCTTCAGGCTTGGAAGCTGATTGAGCCAGTAGTCGGGACCGTCGCCGCTTGCAGCACTGACGGCACTGGCAGCTTTAATCAGTGAAAGCGGTGTCGCCTGGGAGATCGTGTCGGTGACGGGATCGACAAAGCGCGTCATGATGGTCGGATAGCTGATGACCAAGAATACGCGGGCACCCATCGCCGGGTTCATAAAGTTCTGACCCAATCCCCCGAAAAGCTGCTTGACGATGATGATGGCGAAGAAGCTGCCGATCGGTGCAATCCATAGAGGAGCGTTCGAGGGCAAGTTCAAAGCCAAGATAAGACCTGTGACGGCCGCACTCAGATCGGAAACACAGATCTGACGATTCGTCATCTTCTGATAGGCATATTCGAAGAGGACACTGCTGGCAATGCACAGTAGAATAAGTAGTCCTGCATTTAATCCAAAGTTATAGAGACCTACTGCAGTGGTCGGTACGAGAGCGATAAGAACATCGCGCATGACCTTTGAAGTAGTATCCGGCACTCTGATATGAGGAGATGAAGTCGCTTGCAATATTTCCATGATTCCTCCTAGCTCTTCTTCCTGGTTTCAAGGATCTGTCGTTTGGCAACGCGGATCGAATGAACCAGCGGTCTCTTGGCCGGGCAAATGAAGGAGCAGGAACCGCATTCAATACAGTCAAGCGGGTGGAACAGCTCCGCACGGGCGAGATTCCCCTGTAGGGTGTAAAAACTGATATAAGCCGGTTGTAAGTAGACGGGACAGACATCGGAGCAGCGGCCACAGCGCATACAGGGCGTCGTCTCCGCAATATTCGCATCCTTTTCATTGAGGATGAGAAGTCCGCCGGTCGTCTTAGTGGAAGGGATATCGAGCGAGTCGACAGAGATTCCCATCATGGGTCCTCCCATGATCACTTTGACGGCGTCTTCGCTAAGGCCACCGGCACTGGCCACTAAGTGTTCGAGACGTGTACCGACTTTTATTTTCATATTAATGGGTTCATTGACCCCACTGCCAGTCACGGTGCAGATGCGCTCGATGAGGGGAATGCCTCGTTCAAAGTAGTCGCCTACTGCTTTGACCGTTCCTATATTTGAAACGACACAGCCCACATCCATCGGAAGGCCACCTGAGGGAACTTCACGCTTTGTAATAGCGTTGATGAGCTGTTTTTCCGCTCCCTGCGGGTATTTCGTCCGGACACTGACCACTTGGATAGACGTGTCGGCTCCCACCGCATTTTTCAGTGCGTCAATAGCATCTGGCTTGTTGTCTTCCACCGCGATATAACACGATTCGACTTCCAGCGCTCGCATAACCAGCCGCGCTCCTTCAAGGATCTCCTCCGACGCCTCCAGCATCAGCCGGTGGTCTGTCGTCAGATAAGGCTCGCATTCGGCTCCGTTAATAATAAATGTATCGATTTTCTTTTCCGGAGGTGGGCTGAGTTTGACGTGAAGCGGAAAGCCCGCTCCTCCCATGCCTACGATACCGGAATTTGCCAGCCCTTTACGGACTTCTTCGGACGTGAGACTGGAAGCGTCGCCGATCCTTTTGACATCTTCATGCCAAGTCTCCTGTCCATCATTGGTGATTTCCACGACCGTTGTGTCCACACCCATGATTTTCATGTTGTGAATCTTTTTGACCGTCCCAGATACACTGCTGTGTATATGGGCACTGACAAAGCCACCCGCCTGACCGATGACCTGGCCTTTACGAACTTCTTCACCAGGTTGAACCACGACGGTAGCCGGTGCTCCAATATGTTGACGCATCGATAAAAACACAGCTTCCGGTGGCGGACAGTCAACGATGGGCTTTTTTTCTGTCAGATCTTTGGAGTGTGGTACTTGCGTACCCCCTCGAAATGTGAAAAGACCCATACTTCCTCCTCGAGTATGAAAGATAATTCCTTACAAGATTGGTGTAAAACAGTAGAAGAAGGACACCGATCAGGGGCCCTCTTCCTACACGAAATCATTATAGCACATATTGTAGGAAACAATACGAGCGAAAAGCAATTATTGGCAATTCTCTGTAATGGTCAAACTGTTGACTTTTCTTATCGTTGTCGGACAATTTCTACTTCGTATCCATCCGGATCTTCAATGAAGTAAAAGTCAATTCCACCCGAAAGACCTCCGGGTTCACTGACTTGATAACCTTGCTCTTTGTGCCAGGCATAGGATGCTTCCAAGTCGGCGCTTGCCATGGCAATGTGTGAAAAACCATCGCCGATCGTATACGGTCCATGCCCGTAGTTATAGGTAAGTTCAATCTCTACCCCGCTACCGGCATCTTTTAGAAATACCAGAGTAAACTCCCCTTCCGGGAAATCTCTGTGAGAAGACACTTCAAAACCCAGCGCTTTGGTATAAAACTCGATCGACTCTTCCAAATTTTCCACACGGATGCAGACATGCTTCATTATAAATGACATTACTTCCTCCTCGATCCTTCCCTTGTTTTGCCTCATAGTATAGATGAAACTATTTCAGAATGATATAGGCAATCGTCTTACACAAAAATTGAATAATCATGCCCTCTCTTCCTTTAGAACCAGTCTTTTCTGTAGAAGATAACACCTACAACGGTGCTGAGAATGATCGACCCCAAAAAGATATAAGTAAACCACGGTCCGCTCTTGACATTAAAGGGCATATCTACATTCATCCCGAAGAAGCTGGCTACTAAAGTCGGTATCGAAAGCACGATCGTCACAGAGGCGAGAAAACGCATGATGAGATTGAGATTGTTAGAGATGATCGAGGCAAAGGCGTCCATCGTGCCCGAGAGGATGCTGGTGTAGATCGTGGCCATCTCTATCGCCTGTTTGTTCTCGATGATCGCATCTTCCAGGAGTTCTGCATCCTCCGGATAGTTCTTGATATACTCGTGGCGCATCAGGCGCTCTAAAATGACTTCGTTGGACTTCAGTGAGGTAGAAAAGTAGACGAGAGCTTTTTCCAGTTTTAGCATCTCAATGAGCTCTTTGTTCTTTGTCGACTGATGGAGGGCTTGCTCTACTTCGTTACTTCTTCTGTCGATCTTCTTTAGATAGAAGAGGAATTTTACAGCATTTCTATAGAGGATCTGTAGCACAAAGCGGTTACGGTACTGGGTCAGAAAATTCTTGACCTTGCCACTAAAAAAGTCCTGAAGAAGGATCCTTTCCTGCAAGCATACTGTCACAATGTGCTGGCCGACGAGAATGATCGCCATGGGGATCGTCGTATAGCTTCCGTCATCGGTGACAAAGGGCACGTCCACGACGATCATCGTCTGCCCCTCATCGCTCTCAATATGCGCCCTTTCTTCTTCATCCAGTGCTGTGACGAGAAAGTCACGCTCAATGCCGAGTTCTTTACACAGAAGCCGGATCTCCACATCATCAGGAGATACGACATTCACCCAGGAGCCGGGCTCAAACGTTTCGATTTCTGAAAGGCCTGTCGGCGTTGTCAAATAGATATTGTACATGAAAAAACCCCCTCCCGGGAGCCGAAGAATGGAGTGCATGCAGAAATAAACGTCTGCCCCATTACTTACTCACTCGTTCAGCCCACCGAGATCGGAAGAGCACACGTCTGAACTCCAGTCACATCACGATCG
>CALFKA010000018.1 GCA_937880545.1 uncultured Clostridia bacterium
GTTCGGATATCTCCGTGAGTGTGTCACAGTGTAGGTCGATATAGGGATAGGGTATCACTTGTCCTCCTACAGGTAGCGAATCATGTAGACAAGGGGAATACCAGAGTATCCTTCCTGTTCATACAATTGTTTTGATGGATTATGGGGTTCGACCAAAAGACACAGCCTCTTGGCTCCGATCTGGCGTCCCCATGCCTCGGTAGCTTTCATGAATTGGGCACCAATGCCTCTTCTCCTGTACGCCGGGAGGACGTAAAGATCATCGAGGAGTACCGTCTTACCTCCTGACCAGGCATGGGGAAATGACACCACGGTAGCAAAGGCGACCTTGTGGCCATCTTCTTCCCATAGGAAGAGTTCACAACCGGGCTGAGAAAATAGTGCGTCAAATGCCTTCGAAAAGTGCTCCTCAGGCTCATCCGGAAAGACCCGTGGATCATCCGCTCCTTCGTTTTCTTCTTCAAAGAAGGCGACATTCAAACGAATCCAGTCCTCCCGATCTCTTTCTGTTGCTCGATGAATCATTTTTTCTTCTCCGTCAGGAATATATTGCAGCGCATACAGTAGTCAAGGGGAAAACGCGCTTTTTTTGGAATGAAATAATCTGCCAGTTTAATGTCGTCTTTGCCCATCGACCAGCGGGTCGGTCGACTAAACACACCTACCTTTGTGCCTTCCGGTGTCCAGTTGATCTGCTGATCAGCATAGACCGCACCTTTTCTCAGGTACTCACCACATATCGGGCAGATATCTTCGTTGTCTCTTCGCTCTGCCCGCGCGGCATCCACTGTAAAGGTGGTCGAAGGGAAAGTCAGTTTCCAGCGCTGGCGCTTGCCCTTTACAGAGCATTTGAGAGCGCTTAGTTTTCCACCTTGAGCGTGTAAGCTCCCCTCAGTAGTACTGACTCCCTCAAACACAACACTCTTCTGGTGAAACCTCAGAAGCAGCACTCCGTTCGCAGGGTGAAATGAGATCTCATCGACCGTCTCGCCAAGGAGGTCTTGAAAAAGACTTTCCCTCAGCCTCTCTTCCATCTGCCAAGTTCCCTCGTGCTCAGTAAAGAGTCCATCCTCGATGAATGAAAGGACGTCTTCGGTATCAAACCACTCCGCAAGACTGACTTCCTCCTCCAAAATCTCAAGAGGAGTAGTCTCAGGAATGATCAGCAGAAAGTAGTCGTCAAATCCCATCTCAAACTCAGCGGTAAAGAGATATACGAGATCCTCCTCCTGCGCCTGTATGCCAAGCTCCTCGGCAATTTCTCTCACGGCGGCGCAAGCTGGCGTCTCCCCGGCTATTACAGCTCCTGCGGCGGCTGAGTCCCATGCTCCCGGAAAGAGCGCTTTGGAGGCGCTCCTCTTTTGAAGGAGATGACGCCCTTCGGGGCTTTGCACCCAAAGATGGATGACTTCGACAAAATCACCATCATGTATTTCGTCTCTTCCTTTTCGGATGCCGGTGTCTTCGCGCTGCCGATTCAGGATTCTAATTCTTTCTGTCATAGCGTTTTTTCTTCCCCCATCCCTTTTTGGGTTGTTTTCTGCCTCTTCCCTTGTCATTGTATCTCTTTTTGTGGGAGGGCTTGGGAATGTTCAGATCTCTGCCTTCTTCTCCGTAGAGGTCCATCCCCATGCGAAGAAGGGTGGCGATGATCGCCTCATGTGGAAGCTCCAACTTCTCAAAGTGCTTGAGCATGGGGCGGTACTCTTCAATATCTGTCTGCGGAATCTCATCTTTTAATTTCTTTAAAAATCTCTTGATGCGCGCCGTATCGAGTTCTGAGAGAGAGGGCACATCCAAGGGCTCAATTCCCCGTTTGATGTACTGCTCGATGGCTCTGAAAGCGGCGGTATCACGGGAGGTGAACATGAGGATGCTCTCCCCCGATCTGCCCGCACGACCGCTTCTTCCGATGCGGTGAACGTAGTACTCAGGACTCTGAGGCACATCATAGCTGATGACAAGATCCACGTTGTCGATGTCGAGGCCTCTTGCGGCCACGTCGGTGGCCACCAAGAGATCAAGCCCTCCGCGGTTGAACTGTCTCAACACACGAAGCCGCTGCTCCTGTTTCATATCCCCATGCATGCCTTCTACACTGTAGCCTTTTTCCTGAAGCAGAAGGGACAGTTCGTCCACCATGGCTTTCGTATTGCAAAAGATCAGTCCTCGGCTAGGATTGCGAAGTTCCAGAAGCCTAAGAAGCGCATCTTTCTTGTATTCTCTTTTCACCCGCACTACCTGCTGATGGATGCTCGCAGCAGAGATACCGGATGCCTTGATCTCCACAAGCACCGGGTTTTTCAAATAGTCTCGGGAGAGTTCTCGTATTCCATTGGGGATGGTCGCAGAAAAAAGAAGTCCTTGTACCTCTCCAGGAATCTGCTCAATGACACTTTCTATATCTTCGCGAAAGCCCATATTGAGCATTTCGTCGGCTTCGTCAAGCACTAGTGTATGGAGATTTTTCAGGCGAAGAGTCCGCCTCCTCAAGTGATCGAGGATCCTTCCCGGTGTCCCCACAATTACCTGGGGATGACGCTTCAGTCTCTCAATCTGCCGCCTGATCTCCTCTCCCCCATACAAGGGGAGTGCCCGCACATCTTCCATATATTTGGCGAGAAGGGTGTAATGCGCCGCAACTTGGACAGCCAGCTCTCTCGTCGGGCAGAGAACGAGCACCTGCGCTGCGTGCAACGCAGGATCCACTTTCTCTAAGGTGGGAATTGCAAACGCCGCCGTCTTTCCCGTCCCTGTCTGGCTCTGTGCCAGCACGTCACGTCCTTCTCGGATCAGCGGGATCACCTGTTTTTGAACAGATGTGGGTTCTTCAAAGCCCATGTCATAGACAGCCCGAGAAAGGGGTCCGTCCGAGAGAAGCTCAATAAATGTCATATTTACCTCAGATCTTAATGACAGAGGAGCAGAACAATATCC
>CALFKA010000019.1 GCA_937880545.1 uncultured Clostridia bacterium
AGAAACCTGGCCCACCGAATGCATATCAGTCCGCAGGAAGCGATCCTTCGCAGAAGCAGAGACCTGGGAGAAAGATTAAGTCTCTACCATCCACGTCCTCTCGAAAAATTGCTGGTCATTCACGCCAATGCCAGACCGGATATATCTAATACGATGGCATTTTTTAAGAGGGTGGAGACGTATCTGCAGGCCATGGAGGTCTCGGTAGAGACAATAGAAGAAGACGTGCGAGACTGTAGAGGGTGCTCCTATATCGCCTGCGGTTACTTCCGGGAGGAAGGCGGATGTTTTTATGGCTCTGTCTTCAATGAAGCATTTTTGGAAAAGGTCATAGAATACGATGCGATTCTTTGGCTTGCCCCAAATTACAATGATGCACTCAGCGCGAAAATTATGGCAATCATTAACCGATTTTCAGCGCTTTACAAACAAGCCCCTTTCTACGACAAGAGTCTTTATGCCCTGGTTGTCTCCGGCAATAGTGGCAGTGACAGTGTGGCTCGTCAACTAATTGGTGCGCTCTGCTTGAATAAGGGATTTAGCCTCCCAGCAAATTTCTATATGCATGAGATCGCCAATGAACCGGGGGAAATAGAAAAACTCCCGGACTTTGATGAAAAAGCCAAAGAGTTTGCGAAGCGACTCAACCAATGTGCAAAGCGTAAGAACTCAGCTCATGCTATTGATCTGTAATTCATCGATATAGACCGGCGAGTTCGTCATCGGAAAAGAGATCTTAAGAGAATCGATGAGAGGAGAATCAATCTCGATGGAGATTTCCTTCCAACCCGTCTGGGGTACGTAGATATTTTCCTCTCTCAGGACAACACGTGATCCACTATTAAATCCTTCAAAACGAATCTTTTCCTGGCGGTTGGAGTCGGAGCGCACAAAGAAGTGAAGACTGACACTACCTTCCAGGTAGATAGCCTCAAGATGTGCCACAGAGTCTGCTTCAAAAAGAAGTGACTTCGGTCCTGATTTCGAGACACCTTCTTTGTACTCTGCCTGACTCCAGGCATAGTATTCAATATCGTCGCGAGCAACAGTATGTGGCACAAACTGAAAGGTTTGGGTGTAGGGCGCACTCCAGTTTTCTTTGGAGTCCTGCACCTGTAGTACAGCCCGAAATGTGCCGGATTCCGTAGAGGTATAGTTCAAAATCTCTGAATCCCCCTCATATAGGAGTTTGTTGTCCTTGTATAGTGACCACTTTTTTCCCATGAGAAATGTACCTGTAGGGGCAAAGGAAGTATCCAAAAGCAGAAAACTCGAGTCTCTTTTTTCGATGACAAAAGAGGCGTGAAGTCCCTGCGTTTCACGGAAAGAGAGGCTCTTATAGAATGCAAAGAATGCGCTCCCAATGAAGAAAAGAAATGCGAAAGCCAAAACGACAAATTTTACATTGATATATCCCCAGGCACTGGTGACGACTTTTGTCTCTTCTGCCTGGAACTTCTTTTCAACGAAAAGGTCGTTAATATAAATGTCTGTTACGTCTTGAACGATCTGCTCCACATGCTGAATGGAGGTGTTGTTTGGAAGATTTCGAAAATAGTTCTTAAAATTGAACAGCGAGACATCTTTGCCGATAATCTCAAGCATCACTTTACTGATGTTTCTGCGCATCTGAGAGGGGGAGGGGAGATAATCGAAGTCGACGTCCTCGACGATCAGAATGCCCCTGTGTTTCAACTCACCATGTACCATATAGAAATTTTCCGGCCGCATGAGATTGAGCTGCATAAACAGAGGAAGAGGCTCGAACTCCCTGACAATATTGAGGTAGGAATTGATCAGTTCTACTTTCTCAGAACTGCTGCCTTCGAGTTGAAGAAGTGTCACACCCTCCAAGATAGGGGAGATGAACACGGCGCGGTCTTCTTCAAGATAAAAGTCAGAGAGGTTCGGAAGATGCATGCGCGTCATGGACAGGAGCTCTGGTGTGAGCTCCCGTGTGAAGTAGATTTCATTCTTAAAGTAATGACGATCGAGTTTTGAGATTCTTTGATAATCTCCTGAGAGATTGACACTCTTCTGCCTGCGCATAAAAAGCTGAACTCCTCCTTTTGCTATAGTAGTAGTATACTCGAAGAAATGGCAAATGTGAAGCAGACGGCCTGTCTGAAATGAGCGTTCAGTTGAAAACACAACTTTAGGGATAATCAGTGAAGAGGAAACTATGAGTGGGAAGATTTTCTTCTGCATTGTTTCATGAAGTATTTTCGAGTAAGATAACATACATCTAATGACACTAGACAAATGACGAATGGAAAGTGTAAAAATGACAAGACTTGAACGAGCCCGCCACCTGACCCTTATATCCATTGCCGTGAATTCACTCCTGAGTGTTAGCAAGATTCTCGCAGGGCTCTTTGCTCACTCCTCAGTCGTGCTTGCAGATGGTGTCGATTCACTTTCCGATCTGTTCACGACCTCTCTTGCTTATATGGGTGTGAAAATGAGTGAGAAGGAAGCCGACGACGGACACCCATATGGACATGAAAACTTTGAAGCGATCTGGGGAAAGATCCTTGCGATGCTCCTTTTCGCCTTTTCCATATCGGTTTTCTATCGGGCAGCCATTGAACTGCTAGATCCCAAAGTAGTGGAACCGGGACTGCTGGCGATCATCGTGACGATTGTATCGATCGGAGGAAAAATCTTCCTCTCTCGCTATACGCTTTTCCACGCAATCAAGATGAATTCAAGTGTCTACGAAGCCGACGCGAAGAACTACATGAATGACGTGTTAGCTTCGATTGGCGCGTTAATTGGTGTCCTCAGTGCGCGAGCGGGTTTTGTCTATCTTCAGCCACTGTTTTCAATGCTCATCGCTTTCTTTATTTTCAAAATAGCTTTTGAGCTTTACCGTGATTCAGCATACGAGATCGGAAGAGCACACGTCTGAACTCCAGTCACATCACGATCTCGTAT
>CALFKA010000020.1 GCA_937880545.1 uncultured Clostridia bacterium
GGAAAAAGTAATACTCATCTACCTTTGACATCAAGCGATATATAGATAAAAACGATTTATATGCTCTACACATAGAAAGGAGTGATTAGAGTTGCATTTTGCTACATGATACTATGATCATACGTGCTGATAAGGAGGTTTGTTTGAAGAAAACGAAGGATATCAAAATCACAATGATAAGGATTGCACTGATTGGTTTTGCCTTATTAGCGTGGGAGTTAAGCGCAAGAAAAGGTCTCTATAATACGATATTTACAAGTTATCCTTCAGAAATCCTACTCGACCTAAAAGAATTTTATTTGAGTGGCGAGCTGATAAAACATTCTTCCATCACCCTAAAAGAGGCCTCTTTAGGACTATTGTATGGAACACTCACAGGGATTCTTTTTGGGCTGATTCTCTCACAGATAAAAGCCTTGGGCAGTATTTTTGTTCCAATCATCACAGCGATTCATGGCGTCCCCCAATTAACACTGGCCCCTGTTTATGTGCTGTGGTTTGGTTTAGGGTTGACTTCAAAAATATTTTTATCGGGTTTAATGGTCTTCTTTAATGTTTTTTTTGCTACTTATGCCGGCGCCAACAATATAGAGCCCAAATTAGTGGAGTCAGCAAAGATACTTTGTGCAAACAGACTGGAAACGTTGTTTCTGGTCATTTTTCCAACGAGTCTTCCCTGGATATTATCAGGCATCAAATCCGGATTGGGTTCTTGCCTGGTTGGCGCGATCATTGGAGAGTACATCGGTGCATCGGCGGGATTTGGATGGATGATATCCTATGCTACGTCGTTTTTTAATATTTCCAGGGTGATGTCTTGTATTTTGATTTTGTTGGTTGTGGGCGTGGTTATCAATCACGTCATGGATGCTGTGGAAGGCTGGCTACTAAGGTGGCAATAATTTGAAAGGAAGAAAGATCATGAGAAAGATTACTAAGTTCGTTGTACTGATGACGTTGGTTTTGATGCTGGTCGCTTGCTCAAGCACCGGCCAGGCCGTGGAAACTCCCGCGAATGAGAGCGGAGAGTTAGAAAAGATTGTCGTCTCAGAAATGAGAGGGGCATCATGGATGCCTGTGTATTCAGCGGAAATGCTGGGTTATTTTGAAGAAGAAGGGTTGGACGTGGAATTTATCGTTTATAAAGACGGTCCCATCGCCTTCCAAGGGATGCATGCAGGAGACTCCCAGTTTTGCATGCTGTCAACAGAGCCTGTTCTAAGAGCCTCTGAGGAAGGGTTGAAATCCACGATTATTCTTCCTACCGTCAAGAACAAACAATATATGTTCGCCATCTCCAAGGATTTAGAGAGCGTCAGTGATCTGAAAGGAAAGGCCATTTTCGGAGGCATGCCGGGTTCAGCTCCCTACTCCTTTGTTCTATCGCTGCTGAGTGATGCAAATGTTGATAAAAACGATGTAGAGTGGATCAATATGGAATACGGAGCGGCACTGGCAGCATTAGATAACGGCAGTGTAGCCGGCGCCTATTTTGACTCTATCTACATGGACAAGGTCAACAATATTGGCGGAAAAGTAGTCATTGATACCAGCAATGCCGAAGATCATAAGAGACTCTATGGAACAGAGTTCTATGAATCACAGATGGTGGTGGTCACGGAAGAATTTGCCCAGTCCAACCCTGAAACGGTTCAAAAATTTGTAAATGCCGTTGTTCGTGCTATCGACTGGCAGAATAAGCACACGGATGAAGAAATCGTTGCATTGGTTCAGCCGATGTTTGAGGGAGAAGATCTCTCAGAAATCATAGGCATCTTAAGAAAGTCCTTAACGGAAGACGGGAACTATTCTGAAGAAGGATATGAAGCGATAGAGGGCTTTTGCTTAGAGCAAGGGATCCTAAAAGAAAGCATTGGCTACGAAAATATCATAGACATGAGCTTTGTAAAAAAAGCATGGGAAGCATTAGAGTAAGCTTCCATGTCATACTTTGTGATCAATAACATCAAGAAAAACTATAAAGATATTGAAGTACTCCATGATGTCAGTCTCGAAGTTCAAAGAGGAGAGCTGGCGACGCTTTTGGGGCCATCCGGATGCGGAAAATCTACACTCCTGAGAATTCTCGCCGGCTTAGAAAGCATATCAAGTGGTACTGTGTTTTTGGATGGGAAGGATATTACCAATTTACCTCCTCAAGACAGAAATATCGGTATGGTGTTTCAGGAATATAGTTTGTTTCCAAGTATGACAGTCTATGACAATATCGAATTTGGACTGAAAAGAAGAAGAGTCGGCAAAAAAGAAAGAGCCCGATTGGTGGATGAAGTCTTAGCGATGACCGACCTAAAGGGCAAAGAAAATAAATATCCGTCTACACTATCCGGTGGTGAAAAACAAAGGGTAGCGCTGGCCAGATCGGTCGTCACTAAACCGAAAGTGCTGTTGCTGGATGAGCCGTTAAGCGCGATTGATGCGAAGCTGAGAAGGTCTTTACAAGATAGAATTAAAGAGCTTCAAAGAGAGCTGAATATCACAACGATATTTGTCACGCATGATCAAGACGAAGCCATGAGAATATCAGATACGATTCACCTCATGAATAATGGATTGATTGAGCAGTCCGGCTCCCCTCTCGAGATCTACTCGAGTCCCAACAGCTTATTTGTCGGATCATTTGTAGGCAGCTATAACATCTTTCACGGGATTGATATGAATGCTCTCTTTTCTGCGAACTTTGAAGAGTCCAAGAGCTATGGAATCAGACCGGAAAAGATCAAACTTAATAGCACGGAAAGTTCTGCTTTCCAAGCGAAAGGTGTTGTTTTGGACCTTGTGTCCATGGGAAGCGTTATCAGATATATTGTCGAAACGAATGATCATAAGATCCAGGTGGATAAGTTAAATGAAGGGGCTGATGTTTTCTCTATCGGAGAGATAGTAACAATTCATTTTGACGAACAAGATATATTCAGCTTTAGGAGAAATGAACATGCAGAGAAGTAAAAAAATAGTATTACTGTCGCATTGCATCTTAAACGCAAACTCCAAAATTATAGGCTATAGTCAGTACCCTGGAGTATTTAAGGAGATTGTAGACATTATTGATCGGTTGGATTTAGGTATGATCCAATTGCCTTGTCCGGAAATATTGGCTTGCGGAATGAAACGGTGGGGCAAGACGAAAGATCAATATGATACAAAGCACTATAGAGAGATGTGTAGAGACATTCTTCGGCCTGTTGTAGAACAGATATACGCTTATGATAAAGTCGGCTACGAAATCGTTGGTGTCATAGGAGTAGATGGAAGCCCCAGTTGCGGAGTGAATAAAACATGTTTAGGTAAAAGTCAGTACGGGAGTATATCCAACTTCAAAACCATTGAAGAGATTGCCGATTCCATCATCGAGGCGGATGATCCGGGAATCTTTATGGAAGAATTCATGCAGCTGCTCACTGATGAAGGCTTTCAACTTCCCTTTATCGGAATCAACGAAGAAGATGTATTCGACTCCATTGAAAGTGTAGAAAACTTTTTAGTTTCCCACACAGAGGCGCAATAGCCTTTCACTACGACCGAATCAATGAGACCAAAATGGCTCTGCTTAACAGGCAGAGCCGTTTTTTATTGAATTCGATTTTTATGCTAGTTCCGTTTCGTTCACTCTTTAAGTCGCCTGCTCGTCTCCTTGTACTAGATTTAGCGTCTCGAGTGCTTCCTCCAGCAGCTCCTGACTCACGGCAGCAACAAGCATATCTCCCCCATCCCTTCCTTCTCCGGGAAATACACGTGCAGCGCCTCCCAACTCCTCCAGGAGCAGGACACCTCCCGCATAGTCCCATAGTTGTACCTTATCACTGATCAGAAGATGTCGTTTCCCGCTAAGTAGGAGACTGAGACTCTTGGCGATGGAACCACTGTAGCGAATGGCCTGAATATCTTGTAAAAGTTTTCCCGGCAGATTCTTTTTTGTACCGTTTTCCAGGATTGCTCTTTTCAGAGGTACATGGGAGAGCGCGGGAAGCGGCAAACCGTTTTTTGTCACGCCATATCCTCTTTCCCCCAGGAATAATTCTGATTTATATGGGTCACTCAAGCCCGCCAAGATAGGTTTCTTTCCCTCGTACAGAGCTAATGAGATGAAGAAATTTTCTCGTTCATAAAGCAGGTTTCTCGTCCCGTCGATGGGATCAAGAATCCAGTGATAGCCTTCACGCACTTCCTCCCTGGGAAGCTCTTCACTGATGAGGGTCTCTCCGGGATAACGTCTGGCAATCTCTCCCAAGATCAGCTGCTGCATGTAGAGATCTACTTCGCTCACCCAGTCCTGCTCTCCTTTATCCCAGCATCGCATCGGTCGTCGGCTGAGCATCAGCGCTTCTCTTGAAGCATTCTCCAGAAGTTTTCTCACGAAGTACAACCTCTCTGAGGGGTTGTCCTGAATGAGCCAGTGGGAGCGGCACTCCCCAATACGGCGGTGGATATAGCTGTATGTCCCATGGGTGTCAGAGCCCCCTGAGAGGTGGAGATCATATTCTGCGGCAAGCGATCTCACCCGCATCTGATCTTTATCAGAATGGACCGGGTGATCCATCTCGATGGCACTGAGTCCCAGCTCTTTCAGTAACGGTACCAGGTCCCAGAGTCCTTCGAGGCCGGGGTGTGCCAATGACACGAGTCCTCCATCTGCAAGGATCGCACTCATGCCTTCGACATAATCGGGGGACTCCTCTGTCTCCCGAAGGGCTCCCCCTCTTCCAAACAACTCAAAAAATAACGAGGAATACATATGGTCCGTATAACCGGCATCCATCAAAAGCCTTAGGATATGCTGTTTTTGCAGAACGCCCCAGGGACCCATATAGTCCATCAGTGTCGAGCACTCGAATTCATAGCCCATCTCCTTAAGTAAAGCGAGCTGGCGCGTATTCTGTGCGCGTCTTCGGATCCCAACTTCTTCACAGAATGCCCGAATATGTGGAGCCGATGGGCGGAACCCATAGCCCAAGAGATGGACGCTGCGCCCTGTCAGGGGGTCCTGACAGCTCAGTTCTACTCCTGTGATGGTGTCGATCCCGTAGTGGTCTCTAGCGACACTGATCTCCTCCCAAGGGGGAAGAGCGTCATGATCTGTGATGGCAATACGTGTCAGACCTTCTTCTTTGGCCGTGCGAAATACCTCGTCGACACTCATCGAACCGTCCGAATGAATGGAATGAATATGCAGATCTACTTTGTTCATTTTCTAACCTCACCCTCTAGATACCCCATTTCTAATGAAAACTTAATCTTCCTCCCCACGCGTCTTAATATTGACTTCGTATAGTAAAGTCAGAAAATACCGAAAGGAGTGAAGACTATGAACATCCTGCTCCTGACCTGCTCCTTTGGAAATGGTCATTACAGTGCAGCTGCCGCTCTCAAAGAGCAAATCATAAAAGACTTTCCCGGCTCTCACATCACTCTCTGTGACCTCATCGCCAGATGCTATCCAAAGCGTATCAAAGCGATCTACAGAGCGTACAGTTTCTTTACACGTGAACTGCAGCCCCTTTATAATGTGGCCGCCAGTCAAAATATCCAGCGCAAAGGTCCCTGGAGCTTTCTGCAGAGAAGATGTGAGTCCAGACTCTTAAGGATACTCAGTGAGTGCATTGAAGAAACGAGTCCCGACCTGATCGTCTCTACCTACTCTCTGACCAGTCGCCTTCTCGCTGATTACAAAGACATGACCGGCACACAGATTCCGTTTGTCAGTTGTATCACAGACTTAGAGATCCACAGTGGCTGGGTACATGAACAGACCGATCTCTACCTTGTCGGTTCGGAAAAAACAAAAGAGCATCTCATGGAAGAAGGAACCTTACCGGAGAGCATTCTCGTCACAGGCATCCCGGTGTCCCCATCGTTCCAACCCGCTATATCAACCGACAGGCCTTTCAAGCGCCTTCTCGTCATGGGAGGAGGTCTGGGACTCCTGCCAAAAGACATGGATTTCTACCGAAAACTGAGTCTGCTTCCGGGCGTGCAGACCACTGTCATCTGTGCAAGAAATAAGCGCCTTTACAGGCAACTTCTTCAAGAGAGACTTCCTAATCTCGAAGTACTCGGTTTCACAAAAGATATTCCGCAGAGACTGCGTGATGCGGATGCTCTTCTCACCAAAGCAGGCGGTGTCGCTGTCTTTGAAGCCATCGCTTCCGGCGTGCCTCTCATCCTGTTTCCTCCGTTTATGAAACAGGAGACCCATAACTATGACTTCGTATTGGATGAAGGAATCGGCTTTTCACTCTCCGGGGACAGTGCAGATACGGTCGAGGAAATTCAAAGTATCCTAGGAGACCCAAGAGATTTAGCTGCGTGCCGACAGCGAATGCACACGATGCAGCACTCACTCCAACCGGAAGTCTTCCATGAGTATCTTTCACAAAGGAGTTTTCTCTCATGAAAACGAAGCGATGGATCGCGGCCGCACTGGCTGGGGCAGCGCTTGCCTATGGTCCTCTTCCTACTGTGACACACAGACTTGCTTCACCGAAGCTAAAAGAAGGGAACACGCCTCGCCTTCTTCTCAGCTTTGACGATGGTCCAAATCCCAGAAACACTCCCCGACTCCTCGATACACTAAAGGAATACGGTGTCCCGGCGATGTTCTTTCTCGTCGCAGACAAAGCGCGCTTCAATCCACAGCTTATCCGACGCATTCACAGCGAAGGGCACACCATCGGTTTTCACGCCAATATCCATAAAAATCAGATCCTGCAGAATCCTCTCTCTTCGTTCTTAGACTTTGAGAGGGGATTGCATATTCTAAATGAGATGGGCTACCCCATCCGCTTCTATCGCCCTCCCCATGGCTGCTTCAATCTCATCACCACGTGGAGAGCCAATACTCATGAACTAACCCCACTTCTATGGCACCGTCATGTCAGCGACTGGAAGAGACAGGGTGTGGAGGAGCTCCTCGAAAAACTTCGGGAAGCAAGAAAACCCGGAGCGATCCTCCTGCTGCACGATGCAAGTGACGACACCGGTGGTGAACCCGGCGCCTTTGACTCCATGCATGAGGCGTTGAAGATCTTCATCCCCGAAAGCCAGGAACTCGGCTATACATTTGTCGGGGCAGATGAGGTGGAAACGGAGAAACACGCATGAAAAAGAATCGGCTTCACTTACTATTTACGGGCTTTCTCGCCCTACTCACCTTTGCCCTTCTCTTGAGATCAGACGGAAAAATGACCTTCCTGCAATCCATCAAACAAGCAGATCTTCGCTTCCTTTTGGTAGGTCTCATCGCGCTGTTTCTCTTTCTTTTGATGGAAGCGCTGAGCTTGCAGACGCTCTTCAAGAGTTTTAATATTCGCCCGGGGCTTCCCAGGATCTTTCGCTACACACTGGCTGACTTTTATGTCAGCTCGATCACTCCCGGAGCGTGTGGAGGGCAGCCGACGAAGCTCTACTTTATGGGAAGAGACAACATTCCTCTGGGAGTCAGTTCTCTGTGCGTGCTTCTCTTTAACACCTGCTATCACATCAGTATGCTCCTGATTGTGGCAGCCGCCTGGCTGACAGGAAGCCTTCAGCCGATCACATCACACACGGGACTGCGATGGCTCTTTCTCTATGGCACCCTGATTCAGCTGGCACTTGTCATCGTATTTATTAGCCTGGCTTTCAGTAAGACCTTGGCGCCGAAGCTTCTCCACGCTCTGATCCACACGCTTTCTAAGGTAAAATTGATCCGAGAAGCACAGAAATGGCATACACGACTCGATGAGCAGACAGCACTCTATCACAGTGGATCGACCTACTTTCGAAACAATCCCGGGGTCCTCATAAGAACATTGATCTATACGACTCTTCACCTGTTGCTTCTCTACTCGCTCCCCTACTGGGTCTACCGATCTCTTGGGCTAAGTGGAGTAGGTCTCCTCACTCTCCTGTTTCTACAGGCGGGGCTCACTATCGGTGTAGAATCACTTCCACTTCCCGGAGGACTGGGTGCTAATGAAGGAGGCTTTCTAGTTGTCTTTGCCGGCATCTTCCCAAAAGAAATTCTCCTCAGTGCACTGTTCCTGTCAAGAGGCTTGAATTATTACCTGGGACTCACCATCGGCGGCATCAGCACGTGGCTACTAAAAAAGAAGGAGTGCCGGATCCCCGCACCCCAAAAAACACTCCCACAACCCAACCACAGCCAGATCGGAAGAGCACACGTCTGAACTCCAGTCACATC
>CALFKA010000021.1 GCA_937880545.1 uncultured Clostridia bacterium
CGACGCTCTTCCGATCTCATAGAACTGTACACCTCACTATTCGGCAGCGCGCCAGGCGGCATGCACGAGATAATCGCGCTGTCGCAGGCATACGAAGTGGATCACTCTGCGGTGGCAGTGATTCAGACCATACGGAGGATTCTAATAGTGGTCATATACCCTCTCTTGGTCATGGCTGTATCAAAGCTGACCAACGTCCTGTACTACAGAGCGGTCGGGTAATTGCGGATTAAGAACGCCGACATATAGGAGGATCTCCGTCCCTGAAAGCCTTACTCCTCGTTCGCCTATGTGAGGATCGATAGATGTGCTGTGTATTGACGGAGAAGGCATCCTGACTGTTATTGAAACCAGACTAGCTCGTAACCCTCAAATAAGACGTGAGGTCGTGGGGCAGATCATGGAATATGTAGGGCCGGTAAGTAAATGGAGAGCTCAAGATGTAGTTGAGCTCTCGGATAGATACTTTCAGTCAGAGAACGCGCCTGACGAGCAGTGTATCAGGGCAATGAAGATCCTGAAGTCATTTTTCTCTCTTCTTACAAAAAATATGGTATAATACATATAAAATTCCATATTTTGTTTGTAGTTATGCATTTTCCACAATACTTCAAAAAACTCCTAACAATATGTCTCTTATTGCTTCACGGAAAACGTTTCAGACCGAAAATCTAAGGGAGGATGTTTCTATGTTTAATAAATCCAGCAGAAAACTGGTAATAGTTTTGGCAATCCTATTGGCTTTGGGGACGGTGGGAACCGTTCTTGCCAGTCAGGACGCGTCGGAAGAAATCCGGTTGTCATCATCTACCTCAGCCCTTGTATTTCAGACGGACTTTGGCGTACAGAATGACGCTGTTGCCTCTATGAAGGGTGTAGCTTTTTGTGTAGACCCCAATTTGAAAATGTTTGATTTGACTCATGAGGTTCCCGCTTTTGATATCTGGGAAGCAGCTTACTGGTTAAGCGGTGCCGCGCCTTATTGGCCTGAGGGCACAGTATTTGTTTCGGTTGTCGATCCGGGTGTTGGTACTGATCGCAAATCGGTTGTATTGAAGACAAAGACCGGGCAGTACTTTATCACCCCTGACAATGGAACTCTAACCTTGGTAGCGGAGAACCTGGGTATTGAAGCTGTGCGCGAAATTGATGAAGAGACCAGTCGTTTGGAAGGTTCCGAAGAGTCTTATACCTTTTATGGTCGAGATATATTTGCATTAACCGGGGCTCGTCTGGCGTCCGGAATGATCACTTTTGAAGAAGTCGGTAAGTTGATGGAGCCCAAGGTAGAGATGATCAGCTACCAAAAGGCAGAAATCAAAGATGATGCCGTCTGGGGAATGGTCACTGTGCTGGATCAGCCTTTTGGAAATGTATGGACAAGTATTCCCAAAAAGACTTTTGAGGATTTTGGCATAGCAAAAGGCGATGTTATTAACGTATGCATAATGAAGAACGGTGAAAAAGTATATGAAGGGAAGATGCCCTACGTAAATACCTTCGGCGATGTTGAAGTCGGTGAGCCTCTCCTGTATATGAACTCCGAGCTACGTGTCGCCTTTGCCATTAACATGGACAATTTTGCAGCAACTCATAACATAAAGTCCGGTGCTGAGTGGGGGGTAAAAATAACAAAATAACAGATATTGTGGTTTAACTCCGCAAATCAGACACTGCTTATTCAATAGAAGCAAAATCTCCTGGAATCATTGAGATTACAGGAGATTTTG
>CALFKA010000022.1 GCA_937880545.1 uncultured Clostridia bacterium
TGTGACTGGAGTTCAGACGTGTGCTCTTCCGATCTGCTGAGGTGGAGATGATAAGTATTGCACAGGAGGATTTCCGTTCCGATGCTCTTTAGGTTTTCAGGAGTCAGACTCTTAACGGTGGCCTGGGTACCCACCGGCATGAAGACAGGCGTCTCAATAGTTCCGTGGGGTGTGACAAAGCGTCCTCTCCTGGCTTTCGACGATTGATCTTTGTGTAGTAGTGTATAAGAAAACATATGACCTCTATATCTGATCAGTGATGTACATGGCATCGCCAAAACTGAAAAAACGATAGCCTTCTTTCAGCGCTTCCTCATAAGCCCGAAAAATGATGTCACGACGACTGAAGGCACTAACGAGCATGAGAAGGGTGGATTTGGGGAGGTGGAAATTGGTGATTAGGGCGTCCACCACTTTGAACTCAAATCCCGGATAGATAAAGATACCTGTCTTGCCTTTTGAGGCACTCACTTGGCCATTCTTCTCTGCGACTGCCTCCAGCGTCCGCAGACTGGTCGTGCCAAGAGAAACAATTCTTTTCGCCGTTTGAATATCTTCAGCGCATGTTTTGCTGAGTTCGAAGTGTTCTTCGTGCATGACATGCTCTGAAATCTCTTCTGCTTTGACCGGACGAAATGTCCCGGGTCCGACATGCAGCGTCAAGGTGGCGATTTTGCATCCATTATTCTGTACCTTTTTTAGAAGTTCTTCTGTGAAATGAAGCCCGGCAGTCGGTGCTGCCACAGAGCCACTTGCAGCTGCAAAGACAGTCTGGTAGCGCGCCACCTCGGCAAGAGGCTCATGGATGTATGGGGGCAGCGGGATCTCCCCTACCTTCTCCAACGACTCTAATAGAGAGTTTTCTGAGTGAATCTCTATTTCTCGAAAACCTTCTGGAAGGATATTAACGATACGAAGCGATAGATCACCTGTGCGAAACACATCCCCTACACGCACGCGTCGACCCGGTTTTACCATGGAAGACCAGTTGCCGTTTGGCAGTTCTTCTATTAGGAGAAACTCCACCTCAGCGCCGGTCGCTTTTTTTGCATGGAGTCGTGCGGGAAAGACTTTTGTGTCATTTCGCACTAGTACGTCCCCTTCTCCAAGATAGTCAACAATGTCACGGAACTGTCTATGCAAAATGTTGCCGGACGTTCTTCCCAGAACAAGAAGCCGACTCTCTTCTCTTTTCTCAAGGGGATGCTGAGCGATGGCAGAAGGCGGAAGTGAATAATCAAAGTCCGAGGTCTTCATCATCCTCCTCATCAAATGCAAACATGTCCTGAGTTATTCTTGGAGGCAAGCCTAAATGAGTATATGCTTTTGAAAGCAAGATTCTCCCTCTGGCGGTTCGCTTAAGAAAACCGATCTGCAGTAGGTAGGGCTCATAGACATCTTCGATTGTCCCTCTCTCTTCGCCGGAGGAGGCGGCTAAGGTCTCAATGCCTACAGGGCCTCCGTCAAACATCTCCGCCATGATGCGAAGAAGTTTGATATCAATCTGATCGAGTCCCAGCGCGTCGATTTCGAGTCGCTCCAAGGCATGGTCAGCCAACTCGGTATCAATGACACCCTCATTTGTAACCAGGGCGTAGTCACTGACTCGCCGGAGGAGTCGGTTGACGATCCTGGGGGTTCCACGAGATCTTCGCGCGATCTCCGAGGCGGCATCATTTTGCAGATGCACTTCGAGTACCTTCGCGGAACGTTTCAGGATCACTTCAAGCTCTTCCGGAGAATAGAGCTCCAGTCGTAAAATAATGCCGAATCGATCCCTTAGAGGGCCACTCAAATCCCCTGCCCGTGTGGTAGCTCCAATCAAGGTAAATGGAGCAAGCTCTAAGCGGACACTTCGAGCCGCCGGGCCTTTTCCGATCATGATGTCCAGGGCGTAGTCTTCAAGCGCCGGATACAATACCTCTTCTACCGTTCGGTTCAGACGATGAATTTCGTCAATGAAGAGGATGTCACCGGGGCGAAGACCGGAGAGGATGGCAGCAAGATCACCCGGTCGCTCGATGGCGGGGCCGGATGTGACCTTAAAATTGACGCCCATTTCATGAGCTATTATTCCGGCAAGCGTGGTCTTTCCAAGACCGGGAGGACCATAGAGAAGGACGTGGTCCAGCGGAGCATTTCTCATTTTTGCTGCTTCAATAAAAATACGAAGCTTTTCAATATTACTCTGTTGTCCCACATAGTCTTTCAGAGACGTAGGACGCAGAGTCATTTCTTTTACGTCATCGGGTGCGACACCCGGAGAGATAATCCTCTTTTCCATTACCACCTCGCCAGTTTCGACAGACTCAGACGGATCAGTTCTTCAATGGAAAGATTGAAGTCCAGACCTTTCATCAGTTTTGTGATCTCGGCTGATGAGTACCCAAGAGAGAGCAGGGCTTCCCGCAGTTCCACATCTTTTCCAAAAGATTCCTGTGAGATTTCTTCAGGAGCGATCTCAACGGACCCGTATTCTTTAAAGAAGGGATCTTTCAGCTCGAGAATCAGTCTGCCTGCTGTCTTTTTTCCGATGCCCGGAACGCGCATGAGAAGATCCGCTTTTTCATTGATAATCAATTCTATCAGCTCATTGGCACTCAATACACTCAGGATATTGAGAGCTGTCTTAGTCCCTATGGATGTCACCGAGCGCAGGCGGTTAAAAAGCGTGCGTTCTTTGGCTTCCAGAAAACCGTAGAGCGAGATCTCGTCTTCACGTACAATCGTCTCGGTGTAGAGTTTGAGATCCTCTCCAATCTCCACACTTCCTAAGTCCCGGCTACTGAGGAAAATTTTATAACCCATATCCTGGTGATCCAGGACCAGGTGGTCTACTTCTACAGAAGCTACCTGCCCCTTTACAAAAGCAATCATTTGGCTCCTTTCCATCTGAGAACATATAAGATCTGACCTTTGTGACAATCATTGCATATACCCGCTCGATTCAATATGTGTTATACTATTTTCTGAATTGAGGAGGTTATATGTCAGAAATCATACTATACGCTATTGCCGCTTTCGGAGTTCTCATACTCCTATATTATATCTTTATGATCCTCTCTGGCAAACGATTTGCCCGACTGGTCAAGACAAAAGACAGATTCATATGGAATGGTCTGAGAAATGTGTCGGATCCTTCTATGCCTTATGCAAAGAAGTACAATACCGTCTTTCTCGATCCCAACCATCTAGTCATCTCTCCGCTCTCGATTATGCGGATG